>JAOAKR010000032.1:0-3596 GCA_026419815.1 Microcaldota archaeon
TCGCAAACCCTATAACAAGGAGCGTCTCGGCACTCGATTGCCCGCGCAGCATGGTGGTATATTCACCATATCAAAATAAAAAGGTTTCAGGATGGAATTAGCGTATTTCCACACTATGGGTGCTTAGCGCATGGAAAAGTATGACAGGAAAATTGAGGAGCGGATAGCTGAGGGATGGGTGCGCAATGAAATCTACAAGTTTAATGAGGATGCGGGCCCGCTTTACATAATTGATACGCCGCCCCCCTTCACATCCGGTAAGCTGCATATGGGGCACGTACTCAGCTATTCATTGTTTGATTTTGCGGCGCGGTTTAAGAGGATGACTGGACACTCGGTGTTGTACCCACAGGGCTGGGACACACAGGGCTTCCCGACCGAAGTAAAAGTTGAGGCAAAGTACGGGAAAGGGCTGCCACGCGAACAATTTGTTGCACACTGCGTTGAATGGACCAAGGAGTACATAGCAACGATGCGCGCACAGATGCAGAGGATGGGCTTCTCTGCGGATTGGTCCCGTGAATACATCACTATGTCCCCAGAATACCACGCAAAAGTCCAAAAGTCCCTGCTTATCATGCATAGAGACGGCCACGTGTATAAGGGATCGCACCCGACGTTCTGGTGTACTGAGTGTGTGAGCGCAATCGCAAAATCCGAGACCGAAGATGTTGAGAGGGACACCAAGCTCAACCATCTCGTATTCACGCTTGAGTCTGGTGAGCCGCTCATAATTGCAACTACGCGGCCGGAATACCTCCACGCCTGTGTTGCGGTGCTGGTGCATCCGGATGACGAAAGGTACGCCGGCATCGTCGGCGGAAAAATAACCACACCGTTGGGCAAGCAGGTGCCCATACTATCAGATGTTGATGTTGACAAGGAGTTCGGCACGGGCGCAGTTATGGTGTGTACATTCGGCGACAAGCAGGATGTGATATGGGCATACAGGCATAACTTACAGATTGTGGATGCGATTGATGAGCTGGGCAGGCTCAAGAATGCAGGTGAGTTTACAGGGCTGCGCGTGGCTTCCGCGCGTGAAAAAATCCTTGAAAAGCTGAATGCTGAAGGCAAGGTGGTAAAGGTTGAGCCGCTGAAGCAGGTTGTCAAGGTACACGACAGGTGCAAGAAGGCAGTTGAGCTTAAGGTTTCTGACCAATGGTTCTGCAGATTGACCGGCTACCAGCGGGACATAATAAAAGCGGCGGACCAAATGAGGTGGATACCCGAGTTCACAAAACAATATTTGGTGGATTGGACAAATTTCGTTGAATGGGACTGGGTGATATCCCGGCAGAGGCATTTTGGCACGCCGTTGCCGTTTTACGTATGCAAAAAATGCGGGGCGAGCAGGCCAGCTGATGAGGAGGAGCTTCCGTTCAGGCCTGAGGATGCACGGAAGGATGTGCGGTGCGCCTGCGGCGAGCTGATGGCCCCTGAGCAAAGCACGTGCGACTGCTGGGTAGACTCAAGCATCACACCGCTAGTGATTGCCGGCTGGCCTGAGAAGGGGTGGGAAAAGTACTACCCATCAACGCTGAGGCCGCAGGGCATTGAGATCATACGCTCGTGGGCATTTTACACTATATACAGGTGCCTGCTGCTAACTGGCAAGCCGCCGTTCAAGGAAGTGCTGCTTAACGGGAATGTGCTCGGGCCGGACAACAAGAAGATGAGCAAGTCGCTCGGCAATATAGTTGACCCTGGCGAGCTTGTTGAGCAGTATTCTGCGGATGCAGTTCGCTTGTGGGTGGCGCTGAGCGGAGCATCAACGCGCGACCGGCCGTTCAACTACCAGGAAATGAAGTTTGCGCAGTCGTTCATAAACAAGGTTTGGAACGCCGCAAACTTTGTTGAGATGTCAACAAAGGGCTATTCGCCCGGCGAGTGCTCGCTTGGCGTTGCTGACAGATGGATTTTATGCCGGCTTGAGCAAGCAAAGGTGAAGGCGCTCGCAGCGTATGCAGAGTATGACTATTTCAATGCTATGAGCACGATGCAGGAATTTTTCTGGCACGATTTCTGCGACAATTACCTTGAGTTCGTAAAGCATAGGATTTACGGGCAGGATGAGAAGTCCAAGAGGGCGGCACAGGAAACGCTGCTAACCGTGCTCAATGAATCGCTTAAATTGATGGCGCCCGTTATGTGCTTTGCATCTGAATACATATATGGGGAACTGTTCTCCAAAAAAGAAGGAAAAGCAAGCATACATTTGTGCGCAATGCCTGCAGAAGCGCCAGGCCGCATAAACGGTGATGCGGAGGCGATTGGGAACACGCTTGCAGAAATCGTCTCAGCGATACGGAAATACAAGAGCACGCGCAAGATGTCGCTTAAGGATGAGGTCCCCTCGCTGAGGATTGCAGTGCCAGCGGAGAGGATAGGGCACGCGCTTGCAGTTGCTGAAGATGCAAGGAGCATCGGGCTTGTGGGGAAGATTGAGTTTATTGAAGGTGCACAGGTATCCGTAGTGGAGTAATTGCGCGCACACAATGCAGGATATCCTGTACAATCAGGGGCCAGCGGGGGGGCGTATAGCAAATGCACCGAAAATGAGTGGTCCTGATGATTCCCGGCATACACATAAACACGTTCGCAGAGATGCTCCTGCACATTGGGCTCAGCGGCCTGCCTGGCATTGTGGCCCTTTACGCGTTTTATGGCATTGCGGCTGCGCTTGACTCAATCTATTCTGTTGCACTCAATATCCCAGATGGCGCAACAGGAATAGTGCCCGCCGCCTCTCAGAGGATGGCTGCACAGGGGATGCTTGGCCGTGCAGTTTATATGTATCTCGCGGGGGGCGTGATTGGCGCGGTTGCATCACTCCTGCTGGTCCCAATCATTATTCTTGTGTTTCCGCAGGTGCAGCCAATCATACAAGAAAATATGCTCATCGCACTTGCGCTTGCAACTGCCTATTTCCTTCTCAAGGACTTCAAGTGGGAATGCCTTGCGATGTTTGCTGCATCAGGAGTGCTTGGCATATGGGCGTTTGGGATTGGCAATGACATAATATTCCCGATGTTTGTCGGGTTCTTCACGCTGCCGATGCTGATGGTCCGCACAGCCACCGCGCACGTAGAGCCTGAGCATAAGGTTAAGGTAGGGCTGCGTGTGCCGGCCATCTCAGCCATCGCAACCGCGTGTGCCTACCTAATCCCAGGCATGGCCACACCTACAATCATAATCGTGCTCGCGGGTGCGTTTGCGTCAATACGTGATGAAGAATTTGTGTCTGCGTTGGGCGCAATAAACGCCTCAAACATTGCGTACTCAATACTTATGGTTGATATAATTGGGAAGGCGCGTACGGGAGTGGCAATCGCTGCGCTTGAGATGCACAATGCGACTTTTGGGGAGCACCTGCTTGCCGCCCTTGTAGGAGTTATTGCATTCGCAGCTGCGGCACTTCTGCTCTCACGGGCCATCCCAGCCGCCGTGTCATTCTTTTCCACGTTCAACAGCCCGATACTAAAGCTCATAATCGGGATTTACCTATGTGCGCTCATATGGCTGTTTACTGGACCACAAGGGATGCTCGTTGCAGGGCTTGCATGCGCGCTCGGCACCCTAACACTGCTCATAAG
>JAOAKR010000032.1:3605-7186 GCA_026419815.1 Microcaldota archaeon
TGCTCATAAGTGCACACCGCANATCGCTGATGGGAAGTATAATCGTAAGCGCACTGCTTCATTACGCATAATAATCTTGGCGGGGAATATGTTGGCAATGGAAAAGGGCACGATTAAAGGCATTGCAATCCTGCTGGCGGCGATTGTGCTGCCAGCCCTCATATTCATATTTTGGGAGGATATCGCAGCATATGACTGGGCGGCACTTGGCTATCTGGGGGTTTTCATTGTAATGCTCATAACCAGCGCAACAATAATACTGCCAGTGCCCGGGCTTGCTGTGGCAACTCTTGTGGGCGCGTTTGCAGACCCCTTGCTTGTGGGTATTGCTGGGGGGCTTGGCTCGGCGCTCGGAGAGGCGGTTGGGTATTTGGCTGGATACGGTGGTGCAGAGGCGGCGGGGATTGAAGCGCGCAACCACCATTACAAGAAAATAAGAAGCATGCTCGCTGAGAAGGGGCGCGGCTTTGCATTAGTATTTGTGCTTGCGCTCCTTCCTAACCCGTTCTTTGATTTTGCGGGGATTGCCGCAGGCGCTACAAAGTACCCGTTCTGGAAGTTTATGCTTGCGTGTGCATTCGGCAAGATAATAAAAATTGCGGCTTTTGCGTGGCTGGGCAGCACGGCCGCCACCCTTATCTAATCAGCTTTTAATTTTTTGGCTGGCTAATGCCACATATGCTTGAGGAAATTTATGCTATTGTTGGGGCAGAGCACATAAACGCCGGCTTAATCGTCCTGGCAAGCATTATGCTGGCCGTGATATACCGGGTAATACTAAATAGGTATGTTGCCGTGCTTGCAAGCAAGACAAAGACTACTATTGACGACATAATAGTCAACAAGATGGATGCGCCCGGCTATGTCATCATAATCCTTATCGGCCTGTATCTTGCGCTCAAGTCGCTTGCCTCGCTCGCGCCATACGCAGGCTATATTGATGCGGCAATGTTCATACTTGTAGCAATAACAATAACCAAGTTCTTTGCGGACATTATGGCCTTCATCATAGGGCACTGGCTGAAAGTAAGGGACAAAGGGGATAAGGCGCCCGAGCTTGTGATGAAGTTTGGGAGCGTTTTTGTTTACATCATCGGGGCAATTATAATACTCAGCCATTTCAACATTGAGATATCCCCCCTTATCGCAACGCTCGGCATTGGAAGCCTGGCTGTCGGCCTTGCGCTGCAAGGGACATTATCCAACTTCTTTGCCGGCCTGCACCTCATATATGACAAGCCGATAAAGGTGGGTGATTATATTGAGATTGACCCCCAGACCGCAGGCACCGTTGAGGATATAGGGTGGAGAAGCACGCGCATACGCACGCTTACCAATGTGCGGGTCATAATCCCAAATGCAAAGCTCGCTGAAAGCGTCATAATAAACGACTCGCTGCCTGACAAGCAGCTTTACTTCCCAGTGTCGTGCGGGGTAAGCTATGGCTCTGACCTGGACAAGGTTGAGAAAACCGCTATTGAAATAGGCAAAAAAATACAGAAAACCGTGCCGGGTGCAGTGCCTGAGCACGTGCCTTTCGTGAGGTTCTACAATTTTGGGGAGTCAAATATAGAGTTCAACACGTTTCTCCTCGCGAAGACGCCGACGGATAAATTCATAATGAGGCACGAGTTCATCAAGGCATTAAAGAAGGAGTTTGAAAGGAAAGGGATAGAGATTTCATACCCCGTAAGGAAAATTTATTACCCAAAGTAAAAAGGTAGTACTGATGGAAAACCAACCACGACAAGGCAATACGGATAAAGCAATCCTCTGGATTAAAAGAAACCATTTGCCGTATACGCTCAGCGCCGTTGTGTGCGCACTGGCCTACGGCCTTTTTGCAAAGGAAGCCACATTGGCCGAAGCAAACCGCGCCGCTGGGTGGGCGGCACTTGCATTAATAGCAATTGTAATGGCGTTAGGGCCACTTTCACGGATCTGGCCGCAAAAATTTATGAGATATTTATACGTCCGCAAGCCGGCAGGCATAATTGGCGCGGTGCTCGCTATTATGCATAGCGCGTATTCAATTGCTGAATTTTACAACGGTGACCTGCTCCTGCTGATCTCTTACGCACCCGTGCGCATTGCAGTTGCATTTTGCCTTATCTCCATCGGGATACTCATACTTATGACCGCAACATCAACGCAAACTGCCGTTAAAATTATGGGATATGACAGATGGAAGCTTCTTCAAACTACAGGGTACATCGCAATATTTGCGGCGGCCGCACACGCATTTGCCCTTAATTATATGGCCGGCTTCTCAGATACTCGACCGATTGAATGGGCGATTATGGGAATTGCGATTGCAGCTGTCGCTATGAGAGCGTATGACCATCTAAGGCAAAAAAGCCAAGATAAAAAACCAACTACCTAAGCAATCTCTTTGCGTCCTCCTCGCTCAATTCTTCGCGCTCAGATGCGCCCAGCGTGATTATCCATTTGGCGAATGCTTTCATATTTTCATAGTCAAGCGCATCCTGCAAGGTAAGCGACCTGTACCTCCTAAGCCAGTATGCATAAAGCGCGAGCGGCACCAATAGCATTAGGGCAAGACAGGCAGGGACTGCCGGCCGATACATCTCAATGCCAAACGGCTCCTCTACAGCCTTCTCCTCGGGCGTTGTTCCAGGTTTGGCTGGCGGGAGGCTCTCAAACGGCTTCTCCTCGGGCTCAGTACCGGCACCTTCTCCTTCACCCTCACTCGGGGTTTCCTCCTCACCAGGCTTTTCAGGCTTTTCTTCAGCCTCAGGAAGCACTTCAACTATGCAGTCCTTAAGTGGCAAGCTGTAATATTCAGGCGAGAAGCCATCCTTGTTCAATGATAGCACATAATTGCCGCCGTATGCCACAACAAAGCTTGCCTTGCCGTCCTGGCCTACAGTACTGGCGCCTACCTGCCTGCCAACGTCTATGCCTGAGATGCCAGCCTCACTCTTATAGAAAAGCAATGCCTCAGCGCTAACAGCATCCGGCAATGGGCCTACCGTAATGTCAAGCATATCAGGTGCGCACTCAAACTCATAGGACATCGTAAATTGCCTGAGCTGTGGCGGCTTCCCACCACCTCCACCGCCACCGCACGACCCGCAATCTGCAGGGCACGTGGAGCACCGCTCGCCAATATCCGCTTGGCATATCCCATCGCCGCAGCGGGCGCACGGCCCGCAGTCAGCTTGGCAAGTTGCACACGTCTCACCAATGCCGGCATCGCATACTGCATCACCGCAATTCTTGCAGTCAGCATAACACGTAACTGCATCCTCGCCGAATGTTGTGCTGCACACACCGTCACCGCATGCATAACAGTCCTGCTCACAGCTGTATACATCCTCACCAGCATTACATATACTGTCGCCACAGAACTCGCATACGCCGCAATCCGCTTCGCACGTGGCACACGTCTCACCGATGCCGGCATCGCATACTGCATCACCGCACTTGGTCGTAGTAATGCTAACTGATGAGGAATTCTCATTGCCTGCCAAGTCGGTTGCGTATAAGGTTATCACACACCCATCATTAGGCGCTTCACCGCACCATTCATAATCAAACAGGAACGACTGGTCCTCACC
>JAOAKR010000033.1 GCA_026419815.1 Microcaldota archaeon
ATGCACACTGTGATTACGGCCGCCGGCCCCACGCACCCGGCAAGTGGGCTGTTGTCAAGCTGCTCAGTGTGCACCCTGCTGTAGCCTGCAAGGTCAACCCACTCAACGCGTATCTCGTGACGGCCCTCTGGGAGCTGGATACGCTTGTGTTGGTCAGCCTTTTTCCCATCTATATACAATGTGTATGATTTAACGGGCCCTTCAACCTCAAATGTGTATTCGCCGTCCTCTTGCGACACACGGACCGCCACTTCCGGCTCAAACACTTCATAGCTGAAATCGTGCTCATACTGGTCAAACCCAGTATCAATGACTACACGGCCCTTGTGCCGGCCGATGGAGCGTGGCTGTATTGCATAATCAATTGTGTATGTCGGGCCGGCTGGCTTCTGGGTGGCTTGCAGCTGCCCGTCCTCATAAATCCTGACTGAAAGCGGCTGTGTTCCTGCAGGCACATCAATGCTCAGCGTGAGCCTGCCTTCCCTGTCCGTGGGCACATACCCGCTTGCCGAAAATGAGGATATGCTGTATGGCTGGCCGTTGCGCGAGCTTGCACCAGGGCTTGTTATTATTATGACATCTGACCACGAGCCGCTGTGCACTGCAACGCGCGCTTCACGCTTGCCTGTCATATTAACCCTGTATTCATATGTAAATGAGGGCGGCATTGTGATGCTGCCCATTGCGTGGTCCTCTATTATCGTAACTTCGCCGCCGCTGGTTGAGACAATGCGGACAACCGCCTCGGTTGCGTTAAGCGAGGCGAGCTGCGCGTATACTGGGGGCCTGAGCGGGCCGGGTGTCACATTTACGGTGACGGTATTGGCCCCAAAGCTATGGGAAAGCACTATCGGGCACGTGTATGTGTAGCTGTCGCTGAGGCTACCGGACACAGAAAACGGGACGACTATGTTATTCATCCCAGGGTGCAGAAACTGTGTTATGGACTTCTCCTCAAACCGCACGATCTCAGGGTCGCCTGCACAGGGAGCGATGTCCATAGTAAATATGCGGTAGTCCGGGCTTGTGACACTGAGGACGATTGCGGCGTTGCTGCCTATTGACAGGTTGCCTGGCAAGGATACCGCCTCATACGGCAGCGATGAAGTCCTGAACGACTGTATGCTTATGCCTTCTGCGGGCTGGCCGAGCGAGCCACGGCCCTGCCATAATATGTCCGCGCGGCTGTCAGTCAGGTGCGCATTGGCATACTCAATATACTCTGTGTCATTGCCGAAATACATCGGGATGTGGGTCGCATCAATGTACCCTACCTCAAGCCACGTAGGGTCCACACCAACCCATTCGCCGATATAAACTTCAGCCCACGAGTGCAGCTGCCACCCATACTCCGGGGAATATACATAGCCGAGCACCGAGCGTGATGGGTAGCCGAGCGAGCGCGACATCGCAAGGAACAGGTTAGTGTAATCCACGCACACGCCTTCCCTGCGCACATACGAGTCTATGGATGTGCGGTTGCCGCCCACGAGCGACAAGTCATACCGCATATTCCTGTTTACCCAGATTGCAAGGGCCGCAACCTTGTCAATATCTTCAGTGTAATACTGCGCTATGCTGCGCGCCTCCTGCGCAATATCATCTGAGAGCAAAACGTGCGCGCTTTCCTGCAGATATGGAAGATGTTCCCTGGTCGTGGAATATGAAGGGGGAAGCGAGCTTATGTAACGGGCGGTCGTATTTGTGTATGAAACAACCCTATACGTGAATGACCTTGCCTTTGACGGGCCGCTCGCAACTACCAGCACTTTGCTCTGCCCGTCATCAACAACCCTTGAGCCGGGGGGCGGCTCAATGCGCACGCGCTGGTACGAGGTTTCCTGCGGGATTGAGATGTTGAGCTCAGCGTCGTATATCTCCCCTGAGGTCGCGGACACGCTGCCCTCATTCACCAGAACTGCGGAGAGCGATTCAACCTGCATTGGGCTGAACACTGCATCCTCGCCTGCGTGCAACAGGCAGGAAAGCAGAATGGCTACCATAACCGTCCGGGCTAAATTCATTGTTTTCCCCTCTTCAGCGCTTCCATTACAATCTTGCTGTGGTCAAACGCAAGCCGTGGCAGCTGGCGCAGCCGCACCCATTGCACCGATGAGGCATCGCTCCCTGCCTTAAGCCGGCCTCCGGCCACCGTGCACGCAAACACTGCGGATACTGTTCCGCGCGGGTCCCTTTTGGGGCTTGAATATATCCCTATGAGCCTGGTAGGCCTCACCAGCAGCCCGGTTTCCTCGCGCGTCTCGCGCACAACGCACTCCTCAAGCGTCTCGCCTTGCCCAAGCATGCCTCCTGGAAGTGCAAGCATCCCCCTGAAAGGCGCATTCTTCCTTTTGACAAGGAGGATGCTCCCCTTCCGCAATATTACTGCATCTGCGGCGATCCTGCGCATATTAACCCCTTTCTCTGCAAGCACCCCCGTGCAGCATTGCAACCACGCGTGGCACTGGGCACGCATTGCCGGCCGCTACGCACGAAGGGCAAATGCAAGCTCTTCATCGTCAAGCTCAAAGAACGGTGCGAGCGAGCGCCCCTTTTTCTCTGCCGCCGCTATGAGCGGGAGGTATTCCTGCGCGCAGGCCAGCGACACGTGGCACTTGCGCATTATCTTCCTGAGCACTGACTTGCGCACCGCGCGCTTTTCCGAGCTCGTTGACATTGACTTAAGGAAGGACGGGAACTCATACTTCACGAACTTGTGGTATCTCGCCCTTTTTGAAAGCGATACGCCCGCGAGCAGGAGCACTGTGCTGTACTTCAGCAGCTTCCAGGCCTGCCGCCTGCTTATGCGCCCGTCAAAAACATCCGCACGCGACAGGAAATCATACGCTTGCGCCACCTCATCAGGGCGCTCATACTCAAGCGCGATGTTCTGCTCAACCCAGAGTTTCACTGTGTCGTGGTCAAGTGTCGTCCCGTTGAATGAGCCCACTGCATCAGCATACGTGGGGGCCTTGAACATCTGGCGCATGCACTCAAATATCAGCTTGTCCCTGTCGCGCTGTGAGCCAGGGATGCGCGCCTGCAGGTCAATTATGGCGGAGCGCAGGTCGCCGTCACTGTCATCCGCAATGCGGGCGGCATCACCATCACCCAGCTCCAGACGCTCCTCACGCGCTATCCTCGCGACAACTGACTCAACGGTGCGCTTATTGACCTTTTTCATCTCTATGAACGTGCAAAGCTGCCTGAGCGGCGCAAGCTTCCGGTCCCACCCGTCATTTGCTATCAGCATAAGTGGCTGCCGCGCATTCCTCGCTATCTCGGCTATTGCAGATGCCCCGCCACGGTCGGCGGTCCCCTGCAGGCCGTCAACCTCATCAATCAGTATCAGCCTGTGCCTTGAGAACAGGCCGGCCGAGCTGCTCGCCGCACCCATCACGCGCTCCACCTCGGCCTTGTTGCGCGTATCTGATGCGTTGAACTCCAGGATCTCCCAGCCCATCTCCTTTGCAAGCGCATATGCAAGCGCGGTCTTGCCAACTCCGGGTGGCCCGTATACCAAAATCGGCTTCTGTAGCTTGCCGGACTCAAACAGCAGCGCCCATTTCCGCACCTCCTCAACCGCCTGTTGGTTGCCTGCAAGCTCACCAAGGCTGGATGGCGAGTGCTTCTGGTAAAGGTGCATAGCAATTTTATGGAATCAATATTATTTAAGGTGCATAGTGCAGGGCGGGGAGCACTTGGCCGTATGCAGGGGCAACTCCCAGCTGCATATGAAGTGCCGCACTCATTTTGCAGGGGACCAGTACTTCTTTGTCCTTATGAAATTCTCTCGTGCCTTCAGCAGGTCTATTGCAAGCGCCTTCTCGTCCTTGTGCATGCGTGCGAGTATGCGCGAGGCAGTGTCAGTGCCAACACCGTAGGTTGAGAGTGCGATTATTGCACGCTTGCCGTACGAGCGGTAAAGCGAGGCACGGCGCATAAGCTCATCACGCCCGAGGGCCTTCCGCTCATTCTGCATAACCGGTGCAACAAGCACGCTTGTGCACTTCGGGCATTTGCTCGGCGGGCTTTCTGACTGGCCGTAAAACTTATGGCCGCAGTTGGCACATATTAGGCCGAAAGTGGACGGCGCACGGCCAAGCAGCGAAAGTGCAGCGCTCTCCGGGATATCCGGGAACAGCACCTGCGAGCCGGACATATGGTCCAGCGCATCGAGGGCGATGGGCGGCAGTGCGGACAGCTCCTGGAACTCAACACCGCCGGCCACAAACGCACTGTCAACCAATGCCTGTGCGGGTGCCGGGTCACAATAGCGGTACATGAAATGCCTGAGCGATTCCGAGTATGCCTCGCTTGCCGAAAGCCGCGATACGAAGAAAGGCGGGTACCTCTTGTGCTCATCGGCCATACCGAAATAAAACGCCTCCTGCGAGAATGTGAGCGAGAATGTGCTGTTCTTAGCAAGCGATGACCGTATCTCGTTCACAATGCTCATTCCGCTGACAATCCTGGCAAGCAAGTCCTTTGAGATCGGGTATGGGGATTTCACGAAAACCGCATAGGGGGATGACTTCACGCCGACTTCTGCAGAAAAGTATGATGAGATGCGCGATGCAAGCGCGAGTGCAAGCGCATTGTTTGCCGCACTGCCAAGGAATGAGTAGATAATCAGCATATCGGCAAACTTGTGCACGAGCAGCTTCCTTCCAAAGCCCATCCGGGCGCGCACGCGCTCTGCAACTTCCCGGCGCACCGGTATCTGCTCACCCTCCCATTCCGGTATCGCCAGCGTGTAGCCTGGCGACTGCTCAACCGTCACCCGCCCATCCTCAATGCTGAGCACGGACCACGGCGTTCCGCGCGTTATGAACACGTCGCCCTCGCTGAGCGATGCGACAAACCGCTCGTCAAGGTATCCTATCGCCCTGCCGTGCGATTCCATCATATACTTGGCGCTTGAAGGGATTGTGCTCACCCGCAAGAAATAGTAGTTGTGCGTCTTCCCGGTCGGCCTTACGCTCTCCCCGTCAAAGAACAGCACCCCGTTCCTGTGCCCCTCAGAAATTGCTGCAACTATGGCATCCCAGCCGAGCTGTGAGTAAAGCGGGTTCTCAGAGCACAGCTGCCTTATGTCGCCAACCCCAATCTTGCCCCTGGCAACCAGCTCGCCTGCAATTGCGTGCAGAAGCACGTCGGTGCAGGGGTATATTATGTCGTCGGGCTCAAGCTCGCCGGCGCGCGCCATCTCGGCTATCACCTCGGCCTCGCAAAGGTCAAACAGGTTGTGTGCAATTATGAGGCCCTTCGCCTGCCTGCCGTGGCTGTGCCCGCTGCGCCCTATCCTCTGCAGTGCCTTGCGCACCTGCTTTGGCGAGCCGATGTGGACCACACGCTCAACATCGCCTATATCTATGCCGAGCTCAAGCGATGAGGTGCACACCAGGCATTTGATTGCACCGCTCTTGAACCGCTCCTCAACATTCTCGCGCTCCTCCTTGCTGAGCGAGCCGTGGTGGACGCCCACATCTGCATTCCCTGCAATAAGGCGCGAGGATACGAGCTCAGCCATATACCGCGTATTGGTGAACACGAGTGTTTTTGCCTCGCTTGTGCTTTTCCGTATCTCAGAGCAAATAAAATCCAGCCGCTCGCCCTCCGTGGCGCCCTTCGCAATCTCAACAGTGATGTGTGGTCGCCTGGCTGATGTGTCACGCACCACGCTAAACCCTTCCCTGAGGAACAGCGCGCCTGCACGCTCTGGGGATTGCAGCGTCGCGCTTACAGCAACGGTCTGGAACCCTGCAAGCGAGCGCAGCCTTGTAATCCCGAGCGAGAGCTGCGCGCCACGCTTGCTTGCCACAAGCTCGTGCAGCTCGTCAATCACCACGTGCCGCAGGTTCCTAAAATGCGACCTGAAGCTCCGGGTGCACAGCATTATTTGGAGGGTTTCAGGGGTGGTTATGAATATGTGCGCCGGATGCCTGGACTGGAACGAGCGCTCAGGCGGGGTGGTGTCGCCGTGGCGCACTGACACGCGTAGCCCAAGCTCCTTTGCCCACGAGCGCACACGCTCAACCAGGTCGCGGTTAAGTGCGCGGAGAGGTGTTATGTATAGCAGGGCCACTGGCTCGGCACCTGAAGAATGAATCTTTGCAAGCATTGGGAGGAGGACCGCCTCAGTCTTGCCGGAGCCCGTGGGTGCAATCACCAGCGCATCCCCACCAGCAGAAATTATTGGGATTGCCTTCTCCTGAATAGGCGTATGTGAGCCGAACCTGGCCCTAAAAAGCGACTGCAATTTTTCAGGAAGCATATGGAAGTTAGGCTATGCAAAGTTATTTTAATGGTGGCGGCAGACCCGCACACAACAAACCAAGCAGCCAAGATAGCTATTTAATGGTAGCGGGCCCTAAAATCCACACGTGATTATATGGGCAAAGACATTGATATAAGCCTTACAACCCTTGCAGTGGCGGCGGTCGCCATTTTGCTGGGGGTCGGGCTGGGATATCTTGCATACCCTGCGTTCAATAACCCTGTGCAGGGCAAAGGGCAGGAGGCTGCGTGCACGCTGGACGGCACATTTGTGCTGGACCAGGCAAAGGCTGCAGAAGTGCAGGGCATCTTTGAGGACATAATGTACCTGCAAAGCGGTTCTAAGCACGCGATGAAGCTCCAAAACTACACTGACAAGGGCTCGTTTGTTGAGCTCATCTTCCTGGTTGACGGCAAGTACCCGCAGGGCGCCTATATCACAAAGGATTACCAATACCTGATGCAGCAGCCTGCGAAAATATCAGACGTGAGGGAGGAGGTTGATGCGGCAATCAAGGAGCTTGAGAAGGAGCTCGGCCCTGTTGAAAAATCTGACAAGCCGTCCGTAAAGCTCTACGTGATGAGCTACTGCCCATACGGCAACCTTGCCGAGAACGCATTTGTTGAGGTCATAAGGCTTATGGGCAACAAGATTGACTTTGAGCCCGTATACATACTGTCCGGCTCGGGCGGCAACTACCGCTCACTGCACGGAGACTG
>JAOAKR010000034.1 GCA_026419815.1 Microcaldota archaeon
TTTTCTGCCGAATGAGGAGCGCGTTAAGGCAGCCGTGCTGGAAGTTATGGGGTATTGATATGAAAAGGGGCATTTCACAGTCTGCGCGTGCGGGGGTCGGGTTCGGGATCACTTCAGGTGTAATAACAACGCTGGGCCTCATTGTTGGGCTTGACATAAGCACTGGGTCCCGCCTGGCGGTCATAGGCGGCATTATAACAATTGCGGTTGCAGATGCATTTTCTGATGCACTTGGGATGCACATCTCACGTGAATCGGACAAAAATGTATCACAGCGTGGCGTATGGGAGTCAACGTTTGCCACATTTTTTGCAAAATTCCTGGTCGCCCTGACATTCGTGCTGCCAGTTATATCAATGCCCCTGCAATATGCAGTGCTGGCGTGCGTCGGGATAGGTGTTGCACTGCTGACGGGGTTCAGCTATTACATTGCAATGCGCAACGGTGAAAGCCCTGTAAGCACTATCGGCGAGCACTTGCTTATTGCAGTTATTGTGCTTGCCATCTCCGCACTTGTAGGCAAAGCAGTAAATGTAGTGTTTGGCGCGGCAACATAGCTTTTATTTGTTGAAGGTGAGTGTGGGTTTATGGCATATGAGTTCAGGCTGCCAGACCTCGGGGAAGGGATGGCGGAGGCGACAATAGTAAAGTGGCTGGTCAAGCCGGGCGATTACGTGAGGAAAGACCAGCCTATACTGCAGGTTGAGACCGACAAGGCGATAGTGGACATACCTTCGCCTTACGAGGGGAAGGTCCTATCACTGAAATTCAATGAGGGTGATACCGCACGGGTGGGCAGTGTGCTGCTTACCATAGGCGGGGAATCTGCCGAGGTTGAAGAGCATAAAACGGGCGTGGGAACGGTTATCGGTGCAGGTGTGCCTGTGCAGGCGCCGGTTGCTGCGCCGCGTGTGCGCAAGCTCGCACGTGAGCTTGGTGTTGACATAAGCACAATCAAAGGGAGCGGCGCGCACGGTGAGGCAACTGAGGAGGATGTGCGCGCAGCGGCATCACAAAAAAGGCCCTTGATTAAGGAAATCGGGCTTGCTGGGGAAGTGCGCATTGTTGAGCGTGCGGGTGCCGTCCCCCGCACAGTGCGTGCCGTGCCAAAAGCGCGTGAGCTTGCGAAATCTCTTGGCATTGACATATCGTCCGTTGTCGGGACCGGTCCGGACGGCATAATAACTGTAAGCGATGTTGAGAGGCACTCGCACGCCACTGAAAGAATTGTTGAGGTTGGCAAGCTAGCGAAGGGCGAGGGGGCAGGCAGTGCGCTTGAGAAGGTGAGGCACCCGCTAAAAGAGGAGGCTGGAAAGCTTATTGAAGAACGGGTCCCCGTTAAAGGTGTGCGAAAAGCAATAATCACAAAGCTTACAAAGTCAAACACGCTTGCGGTGCAGGCGACTGCGCACGAGGAGATTGACGTTACACGGCTCGTTGAGATTAGGTCAAAGCAAAAAATTGATGCTGAGAAGCGTGGCATAAAGCTCACTTACTTGCCATTCATAATTAAGGCGTGCGTTATTGCGCTTAGGAGGAACCCCTGGCTCAACGCCTCGCTTGACGATGAGAGCAACGAGTTCGTGCTTAAGAGATACTACAACATAGGGATTGCCGTGAACACTGATGATGGCCTGATTGTTCCGGTTGTCAAGGACGTTGACCTGAAAAGCATACTTGACATTGCCCGGGAGATTGAGCAGCTGGCGCAGCGCGCACGCGAGCGGAAGCTTGCCCTTGATGAGGTAAGTGGGGGCACGTTTACGATAAGCAATTGGGGCTCAATAGGCGGGACTTACGGCACGCCCGTGCTCAATTACCCGGAGTGCGCAATATTGGGAACGGGCAGGATTTACAAGAAGCCGGTGGTGGTCGGGGACAGGGTTGAGATCAGGTGGGTGATGCCTGTATCCCTCACGTTTGACCATAGGATAGTTGATGGTGCGCAGGCAGCTGCGTTCCTAATGGATATAAAGAGGCATCTTGAGGATCCGTCGCTGCTTTTAGTTGAAATAATATGAAAATTAGGCGAACATCGCCGCGATTGATGCCTGTGCAGAGCTTGCCATTGCGGCAATTACCGCGACCCAGCCCGCCAAAAATGCCACGTAAATCAGGACTAAGGCGATGACGCCAAGCGCAATGCCAATAAGCATATTCAGGAGTATCGCCAAAACCGCGCGCTTTTGGGTGAGACCGTGCACCTCGCGCAAGCCCAAATAAACCAGGTAAAGCGAGTAAAACATAAGCACATAGTTGAATATGCCTAGGCACATGCCTATTATAAACGCGGTTAGCACTTGGAATGGAAGGAATACTGCTATGTTTGCTCCGGCTGAGCACACAAAGAGGTTCATTGTATCGCGCAACGTGCCTGTGCCGCCGGCTATTTTTGCAGATATATGAAGAATCGCTGCACCTACTGCAAGCACTATCAGGGGTATTACCGCTGCAAGAATGACCAGCAAGAGTATGGCTCCAACCAAAATAACAATCGTTGCTAGCGGCGAGGTCATAAACCCTATGAAGAATATGAAAAGGCCGCCAATCCCAAGCCAGTAAGCGTATAATGGTATAAGGTACCAGAAGGATAGAACAGTTATCAATAAGCTGAGATAGAAAGCTACGTAATACTCCTTGAGCAGCTCCTTGTATTCAAATCCTGCGCCGAGAGCCTTTTTCACATCCATTTTTGCAAAATCAAGCCATCTCCCTATCTTAGGGTACGGGATTTTTGAAAGTATGCTCTCCGAGAAGGATAGGTATTTCATCAGCAACGACTCAATGTCGCCCTTTGCCTCCTGTTTGGTATCTTTCGCCATATACTTATTTGCGGAAAAGAGCTTTTATGCATTTTCACCAAATGGGAATTATGGTAATGGGGGAGGTTGGCAGGGAATACGGGCTTGTTGTCCTCGGGGGCGGCCCAGCCGGGTATATTGCGGCCATACGGGCAGGTGAGCTTGGCCTTGATGTGGCCCTCGTTGAGAAGGGGCTGCTGGGCGGGGTATGCCTGAACAGTGGCTGCATCCCCTCAAAAATGCTCCTTAACGCATCACATCTCGTTTCAGAAATGGGATACTTGTCATCAATAGGAATCCGCACAAGTGCAGGCAAGGTTGATATGAAAAGGCTAAGTTCTGAGTGCCAGCGTACAGTTGCAAGGCTTCGTGGGGGGATTGCACAGCTGCTTGAGAAGAACGGGGTTGAGGTCATTGAGGGCATTGGGAGATTTGAGTCTTCAGGGCATATGCACATAAAAGAGGGCAAGTCGTCCCGCTCAATCAGGTTTAGGAAAGCCATCGTGGCCACCGGGTCGCGCGCATATGTGCCTGACGGCATAAGCATTGGCGGGAACATCATAACCTCGCGCGAGGCACTGTTCCTAAGCGAGCTCCCAAAAAGTGTTGCAATCATAGGCGCCGGCTATATCGCGGCTGAGATGGGCACGTTTTTTGCTGAACTTGGGTCAAAGGTAAGCATACTTGCACGGTCGCGCCTGCTATCAAGGATGGATGCGGACCTTGTGCGTGAGGTGTGCAAACAGGAGAACATAGAAATTTATGAGGGATGCTCAGTAAAGTCGGTCAAGGGCGGGAAAAATGTGCAGGTTGCTTTTGAGCGTGAAGGGAAGCTTGGGAAGGTAATTGCAGAGAAGGTCATTATAGCGATCGGGCGCTTACCTAATACTGAAAACATAGGCCTTGAGAACACGCAGGTAAGATTAGACAAGGATAAGTTCATCCAGGCGGACTATAAAGGCGCGACCAGCGATCCGAGAATATTTGCAGCTGGTGATGTTGCGGGGCCGCCCCTGCTGGCGCACAAGGCATTTATGCAGGGGGAGGCAGCTGCGGAGGCAGTCGCCGGCATTGCAAGCGCTGGGTTCCAGCCCACGGCAATACCAGAGGTAGTATTCACGAGCCCTGAAATCGTATGTGTTGGTGTTTCTGAGGAGGAGGCGAGGCGCAAAATGCTTGACGTGCGTGTTGTGCGGCTGCCGCTATCTGCAGTCGGGAAGGCAGTCTCAACAAACGCCCAAAACGGCTTCTGCAAGATAGTCCACTCGCCAAAAGGGCTTGTGCTTGGGGTGCATATGGTCGGCAAAGGCGTGTCAGAGCTTGCTGCGGGCGCGTGCCTTGCGGTTGAGATGGGCGCATACTTGGATGACATCGCCGGGACTGTGCATCCGCACCCGACACTAAGCGAGTGCCTGCACGAGTGCGCACAGCTCGGCCTTGGGAAACCTTGGCATTATGCGATAGCTCGGAAAAAATAGCAATGCCTTCAGCAAGCTATCTCCAAAATACCCATTCGTTTGACAAGTACTTGTTCTTTGAAAGCCGGTTTGCTTCCGCCTCTTCTAAAGGCGTGGGGGCGCCAAGCTCCCAATCCTTCCCGTCAGTGAACCCCTCAAGCAGGGCTTTGTATGCACTTTCAGCAGTTATTTTTGGGTTTTCGCGTGTTATGCACGTAACCCGGTCCTCTGGCGACTTTATGCTCTTATCCTTAAGCTTCTCCACGGAAACCTTAAGCGCAGTAAACATCTTGGGAAGGTTGAGGGTGTAAAGGACTGTGCCGTGCTGCAGAAGGACGCCTTTCTTGCGCGTCTGCGCATTTCCGGAAATTTTCCTGCCGTGGACTGTTATGTCGTTTATGGGCCTGAACTCCGCGGTGATGCCCAATTTCCCAAGCCCGCGCACTATCCCCCCGCATATCTCCCTATATGAGTCTATTATGCCGGCTGGGAACATTTCCTGTGGCGCGATTATGCTGTATGTTATCTCGCCGCCTTCCTGGTGGAACACTGCACCCCCGCCCGTCTGCCTGCGCACAATATCAATTGAATGCGCATTGCAATATTTAGTATCAACCTCATCTGATATTGACTGGAAATACCCTATGCTAACTGCAGACGGCGACCACCCATAAAACCTTATTGTCGGGGGTGATGCACCGTCAGCAACTGAGTTCAGGATTGCCTCATCAAGCGCCATATTAAGATATGCGTTTTGCACTGAATGCGGCAACACGCGCCATTTTACGCCCATTTGCCTTTACCCCCCTTGTATGCCTCAATGAGCATCTCATAAATGTCGCGCCCAGAAAACCCAATGCACTGGACGGCTTTTGATGCGCACACATCGCTTATCCTCTTCTCAAGCGCGCCAATATTCACCCCGGCAAGCTCTGATTCCATCTTAACCACATAATCTTCAGGGTGAATAAAAAAATCGCCAGTTATCCTAACGCTCTCAAGCACGTCTCCCCTGAACACTGCGGTTACACGCACGAGCTTGCCGCCCTCAACTTTCCTTTCAACCGTTACCATCCCATAACCTGCCTCTTTTGCACACGCGCTTCAAACGAAGCATTAGTCATTCCCACACGAATCTCTGCTTACTTATTACAACGATTCTTTATGCGCTTTTCGCATATGCCTCTCAGGGAAGTGAGCACAACCATTACGCAGCCTATACGGCCGGCCGACGGAGTGAACCCAAGCAGTTGTGTGAGAGAGCCGTAATCAAGCCGGCACAGGGCCGAAAGCTTCCTGCCGACTGCGTGGCTGCAAAGCGCCTCGGCAGCCGCCATTGAGATAACACAGCCGTTCCCTTCATATTTGGCATCCTCCACGGTGCCGTCCCTGCCGACTGAAAGGTAAAGCGTGATGCTGTCCCCACAAGAGATGTTTGAGAATGAGCTGTGCAATGCGCCGCGTATCTTGCCCTTGTGGCGAGGGTGGCGGTATGCTTCTATGAGCTCTTCGTAATCAAGTGCCATAATCACACCGAGAAGAGCTTGCGGGCATTGCTAAGCCCGTCAAACAGCGCGTCAACATCCTCACGCGTGTTGTAGAAATAAAAGCTTGCCCGGGCGGTATGCTCAACACCAAGCCGCTTATGCAGTGGCTGGGCGCAGTGGTGGCCTGCGCGGATGCACACGTTTCCCTGGTCAAGCACTGCAGAGATGTCGTGTGGATGCACGCCCGGCATTGTGAATGAGAATATGCCAACTGAAGAATTTGGATCGGTGCATGAGTGCACCCTTATGCAATCAAGCTCGGATGCGCGCTTAAGCGCATACCTTAAAAGCCGGCGGCCAGTGCCGGCCACGCGCGCCTGCCCAACCGCCTTAATGTAATCCAGCGCCGCACCAAACCCTATTACGCCTGCTATATTTTGGGTGCCCGCCTCAAACTTCTGGGGGAGCTCCGCGGGCTGGAATGACTTCTCCTTGACCGTGCGTATCATTCCCCCGCCGCCAAAGAACGGGGGAAGCTGCTCAAGCAAATCTTCCCTGCCTATGAGCAGGCCGACCCCTGTAGGCCCGAGCATCTTGTGCGCCGAAAGTGCAATATAATCTGCGCCCAGCTTCCTGAAGCTTATGCGCTCGTGCGGTGCACTCTGCGCGCAATCCATAATTACAGCTGCGCCTGCACTGTGCGCTGCACGTATGATGCGGCCGGCATCATTTATGGTCCCAAGCACGTTTGACGCGTGAGCAAACGAAACTACCTTGGGACTAAAAGAGATGACCATCTCTTCAAGCGCCCCATAATCCAAGCTTGTCCCGTCCAAAGGCACGTATTCCACACGGATGCCCTTTTTCTGGCGCAGCATGAGCCAGGGCACAATATTGCTGTGGTGCTCCATAGCAGTAAGCAGCACCGTATCCCCCTTTTTGAGTGGAAGGGCGTTAGCAACTTGGTTTAATGACTCGGTAGTATTCCTCGTAAAAACCACTTCGGATCGCTTGCACCCGAACCATTTGGCCGCCTTATCCCGGGCACTCTCATACTTCTCGGTCGCAAGCTCGCTTATCCTGTATACGCC
>JAOAKR010000035.1 GCA_026419815.1 Microcaldota archaeon
GTTATGACCTGCACAAGATTTTCACTGGGAAGAACCCGCCGAAAACCAAGCAGGCTGTTGCGGGGCTAACCGAGCTCGGGTTTAAGGCGGCTGAAACGCAATATAAGGGCTGGATAATACGGACTGATGCAACAATTGCGGACATAAAAAGGCTGTTTTAGAATTTGCGGGCGTGCGGGCTATTTCCTCTTACCCTTAGGTGCGGGCAGGGTGCATTCCCCTATCCAAATAAGGAACAGCGCGGCAAGCACGCACAAGTATGCGAATATCCTTATTATGACCAGCTCTGTCTCCATCTGCAGGCCCAAAATTGTCGCAATGTGCGATATGCCGAACAGCGCAAACGCAACTGCAATGTAAAGTGCGGTGCGGCTGCGCTGCCTCACGTGCGTGAAAAGCCCCAGTATGAATATGGCCGTGCAAAGGATAAGGTTCACGACAGGTATTATTTCAAGAGCCACAATTACACCTCAACACCAAGCGCGTTCGCAATTTCTTTGTACCTGTTCCTTATAGTGACTTCCGTGACTCCGAGCGCATCCGCAATGTCCTTTTGGGTGTGCTTGTCATCCATAATCTCGCACGAAATGTACACTATAGCCGCAACCACGCCCTGCGGCCCCTTGCCGAGCACAAGATTCCTTGAAACTGCCTTCCTGTAGAGCTCGTTTATCTTGTCAACGGTTGCGGGCTTGAGCTTTAGCTGGGTCGCAACACGTGGTATCAGCTGCTCGGGCCCGCCCAACGGCACCTTGAGATGCAGTTCCTGCGCAATGAACCTGAACGTCCTCCCAATCTCCTTCCTGTCAACACCTGAGATCTGTGCAATCTCGTCCAATGTGCGCGGTATCTGGTGCTTCCTGCACGTCGCATACAGCACCGCACTCACCACATTCTCAATGAGCCGGCCGCGCACGAGGCCCTTCTCGGCGACCTGCCTGTACAATAATGCCGCATCCTCGCGCACATCCTTTGAAAGGCTAAGGTATGACGCTATGCGGTCAAGCTCATTAAGCGCAATCATAAGGTTGCGCTCTATTGATGTTGATACTGATGAGCGCTTGTGCCACTTCCGCATCCGTGACAGCTGCGCGACCTTTTTACCAGATATCTTTATACCGCGTATGTCCCTGTTGTAAAGGTCAATTTCTGTCGTGAGCCCCTTGTCCGGCCTGATGTATTTGATCGGCGAGCCGCCCCTCGCCTTGTTCTTGAGGTCCTCGCTGTCAAACGCCCGCCACTCCGCACCGTAGTCAAGCAGGTGCTCTGCGAGCACAAGGCCGCAGTCGGCGCACACCAGCTCGCCCCTCTCATAATCCTTTACGATGCGCCTGCCGCCGCAGTTCGGGCATACAGTGTGCTGCCCCTGTGCCGGCTGCGCCGCAGGTTCCTTTTTGCGGGCTGGCTTTGCCATGACATAACAATAATCGTAAAGTTTATAAACCTATTACATTGTTGCGCAGGGAGTGCACAAGCAAATATTACGCTTAAATTATGCTTGCGCCTAATAATGGCGGTGTGCGTGTGAAATATGTGGAGAAGGATACAAGCGAGATAAAGGTCCCTGACAAGCTGATTGAGCAGGTTATAGGCCAGGAAAAGGCAGTTGAGATAATGCGCAAGGCGGCACGGCAGAAGAGGCACGTGCTCCTCGTTGGCCAGCCGGGCACGGGCAAGAGCATGCTCGCGCAGGCAATGTCAGAGCTTATGGAGGCCGAGGAGCTTGAGGACGTGCTCGCCTACCCAAACAATATTGACGAGAACAACCCCAAGATACGCGTTGTAAAGACTTATGATGATCATTCAGCGAAGTCACGCCAGCAGCCTGGCAGGGGCAGGAGGATTGTTGAGGAGCATAAGAGGATGGCGATGGTGCCCAAGGGAGGCCCATCCCCGCTTGCGGCTATCGCTCTTATTGCCTCCGTACTTCTCATCGGCGGGTACGCGTACCAGCAGCTCGGCGAGGGCGCTGCAAACATAATAGCCGCTGCAATACTCGGCATATTCATAATCGGGGGTGCGTGGCTGTTCGTGTCCCAGCTTACACGGAGGATGGGGCCAGCGCTTGCGATGGATGAGCCCAAACTGATAGTTGACAACTCATTCCGCACAACCGCGCCGTTCATTGAGGCGACCGGCTCAAAGGCCGGTGCGCTGTTCGGCGATGTCAAGCACGACCCGCTGCAGAGCGGCGGCCTCGGCACGCCGGCACACCTGCGTGTTGAGGCGGGCGCAATACACCGCGCGCATAAGGGCGTGCTGTACATCGACGAGATTTCGCTTTTGAGCCCAAAATCACAGCAGGACCTGCTCTCCGCAATGCAGAACAAGAAATTCCCGATAACCGGGCAGAGCGAGAATAGCTCTGGGGCGCTTGTGCGCACGGATCCCGTGCCCTGCGATTTCCTGCTTGTTGCGGCCGGCAACCTGCAAGACGTCGCCAAGATGCACCCGGCGATACGCTCGCGCATCAAAGGATACGGGTATGAAGTGTATATGGAGGACACCATTGAGGACACGCCCGAGAACCGCAACAAGCTCGTGCAGTTCATCGCACAGGAAGTCGTGAAGGACGGCAAGATACCGCACTTTGACAATGAGGCGGTTGAGGAGGTCATACGGCAGGCGCGCAAGATGGCCGGCCGCAAGAAACGGCTGACACTCCGGCTGCGCGAGCTTGGCGGGCTCATACGCGCTGCCGGCGATATCGCGAAAGAGGAAGGCGCGCCGGTGGTCGGGCTCAAGCACGTGCTCGCCGCACGGCAGTTTGCGTCGCCGCTTGAGCAGCAGATCGCCACGAAAATGATTGAGTACAAGCGCGAGTATGACGTTTTCACGAATACGGGGTGCGCGGTGGGCAAGGTCAACGGGCTGGCAGTGCTCGGCGAGGGCAACTCGGGGCTGATACTCCCCATTGAGGCTGAGATTGGCGCTGCAAGCTCACGCCAGGAAAACAAGATAATCGCAACCGGCAAGCTCGGCGACATTGCAAAGGAGGCCGTCGAGAACGTCTCAGCAATAATAAAGAGGCATTTGGGCAAGTCAATAGAGAACAAGGACATACACATACAATTCCTGCAGACGTATGAGGGTGTGGAGGGCGACAGCGCAAGCATAAGCATTGCGTGCGCGGTCATCTCGGCGCTCACCGACATACCCATAAAACAGGACCTGGCGATGACCGGCTCGCTGAGCGTGCGGGGTGAAGTGCTCCCAGTGGGCGGGATCACCGCAAAGGTTGAGGCGGCGATTGATGCGGGCATGAAGGAGGTTATTGTCCCCTACAGCAACAAGGATGACATTGTGATTGGCGAGCACCGACTCTCGCAAATCACTGTTATCCCCGTAAAGACGTTCAAGGAAGTGCTTGCACACGCACTCAAGGAGTCCAAGGCAAAGAAAGAGCTCCTGAAAAAGCTTTGATTATTGCAATCGCTTGCCCATATACGGGCCTTCAAGAGAATACCCGAGCCTCCTGTAATATTCCCTCACGCCTACACCGCTTATCACCAGCATTTTCCTGCAATCCCATTCCTCTTTCGCTATGCGCTCGGCCTCATCAAGCAGTGACCTGCCCATCCCCTTATGCTGGGGCGCATCACCGCGCACGCCGATGGGCTGCATCTCACCGTACACGTGCAGTTCCCTCACGCCCGCAGAGTCCCACGTAACCTCCTTCCTGTGCTGGTGCACCGGCTTCCTAAGCCTCAAAAACCCAAATATGATGCCCGTCCCCTTATCCTCATAGCTTATGAACCGTTCCTCACCGCCAGAAGCAGTATACCCCCTCACAATCAGCTCAGGCTCCAACTCATCCACATCAACATTCCCTTTTATCACGTTCAGCCCGACTTCCCGGTAGCGTATCTCGCCCGTCTTAACCCCCTTCTCAACAAGCTTGCGCTCAACAAGCTGCCTCAGGTTGCTCTTCTTAACACCGTCCTCAATAAGGTACGCTGGGATGTCGCGCTGGACACGCATCACGCGCACATAATACGGGAAATGCTTATACGCCTCACTTATCACGTCGGCGGCCTCATCACTCGTGTAAGGCCTTACCTTGCCCGCCAGCCACTCATCATACATCTCCGTGCCGCGCATTATCAGCAGTGGATAGATTTTGAGCATATCTGGCCTGTACCTCTCATCATCAAACAGCTTCCTGAACATCTCCACATCTTTCTCGGGTGTTGAATACAGGCCGGGCATCATATGGTAGCACACTTTCAACAGTGAGTCCTTGGCAACCTGCGTCGCCTTCCACACATCCTCAAGTGAGTGCCCACGCCGGGTCTTAGCGAGCACCGCGGGGTCAAGCGTCTGCACGCCAATCTCAACCCTCGTTGCACCAAACCCCAGCATCCCGTCAATATGGCTTTCAAAGCACCAGTCGGGCCGCGTCTCAATCGTCAGCCCGATGCACCTATTCCTTGCATTCTCGTTCGCGCGTATAGCTCCGTCAAGCGTCGGTGAAACCGTGCCGTTAAGCGCATCATACATCCCCTTGATGAACTTCTCCTGGTACTCCACAGGCTGGGCGGGGAACGTGCCGCCCTGTATGATGACCTCGCACTTATCAGTGGGGTGGCCAATCTCGTGCAGCTGCTGGACGCGCGCCTGCACCTGTGCATACGCGTCAAACCTGTTCTGTATGCCGCGCATCGTTGCTGGCTCAAACCCCGTGTATGAATTAGGTGCGCACTCGCCTTTCGGGCAGTAGGTGCACCTGCCGTGCGGGCAATCACTCGTGGTCATTATCGCAATGTTCACTATCCCGCTCACGCTGCGCATCGGCCGTTTCCTCAATAAGGGTATGAGCCAGTGCATACCTTTCTCACGCGCCCTCGCAATCACTTCAGAGTTCCTGATAAACTCTGCAAGGCCGTACTCTGCGCCAGCATCGCGTTTAGCCCTCTCAATATCCTCTTTTGTGCTGTTTTCAGTGAGGCTGCTTAGCACCTTATCTATTGCCTCAGCACGTGCATCGCGCGGCATACGCCAAAATTCAAACTGCTTGTTAATTTATGCTTTGTTATTCCCTATGATTACTGGGACTGCTTCCTTGAACGTTATCCCGTCTATATTCGTCCCGTACAGAAGGCCCCACGCATTCTCCTTTTGCAAGACCTCTTTTGCGGTGTCATCCAGCGGCTTGCCCTCCATCATATTAAGTGCGGACTGCCGCACAACCTCGCTTACATATGAAATCCTGAGGAGGAAATCATCTGTGATTGCTTTCTGGAAAGCTTCTGAATTGCGGATATATTCCTCAAACCACCGCTTCACAACGTCCTCCTCAATATACGTGTTTTTGAGGGCCGGTGCCTTGGGCGCCTCATTCATAAGCAGCGGCATAACCTCCCGCATAAAGTTAACATAAATGCCATTGAATTTTTGCTTCTCCTCTTTTGTGAAAATGGTACTTTTTTGTATCTTTTCATTTAACCTTGAAAAGGCGATTATATAATTGAGATAGAATTCCTGATTCATCTTATCCTTCTCAAGTGTCGCATACGCTTTCATAAAGGCGTCATATTCCGCCTTAATTTCCGCTCTCTGAGAATCGCTAAGCCTTTTAACAGCCTCATTAATTTCGTTAAACCCATTAGCAACTAATTCAAATTTACTCTGCGCCACCTTTGATTGCTCCTGTGCCACCTTTGATTGCTCCTGCACCTTTTTTGTCGCATCAGTATTTTTGCGCGCAATGTTTTCAAACTCACTTAGCTCATCCTGAACTTCAACCACAAAACCAACTCACTTGCTCTTACCTGTAATGTCCACTACAAACTCTTTGCATTGATCATTGTAAGTAATCCATGCTTTTGCAATCCTTGCACGCGTATTTTCATCACAACCACGGGTTTTACATTCATTTTCCTTTTTGTCAAGTATCTCTTTCATTCTTTTACAGTTAGCAATTACACTCTGGCGAGCTTCTGCCTCTTTCTGGCGGGCCTCTGCCTCCTTCTGGCGGGCCTCCTCGGCTTCCTTGCGCAACTGCGCCTCTTTCTGGCGGGCCTCTGCCTCTTTCTTTCTTGCCTCCATTGCCTCCTTTGCTGCTTTTATGGAATCCTCAGTAATCTCAGCGATCTTCTTCTTGATTGACGCATCAGAATTCTCCTGCGCATACGCAGTGGCAGTGTTGAACGCAACCGCAGCCGCAACCACCGCCAACCCAACCTTCATTTTGTTCATAGTTTCCTCCCCTGAGAAGGTCTTTTCTTCATTTTAACCCTTTTCCACCTGTTGTCAAAGAAAAAATAAGGGATTACTCCTTCTTGTCTGTTGTGTTATTTTTTTTTGCTTTTTTGTCTTTTCTCTTGTTTTGAGAGGGTTTCTTTTCCTCTTGTTCCTTTTCTTTCCCCTCTCCCTTTTCTTTTTTGATTGGTTTTGTTAGGTGTTTGTGGGGGATAATAACCCGAACATAGTTCCCTTGATTCCCAAGGAGGAGAAAAGTACTCTTTTTTTTATCTTGTTCGGCATATATGACTTTTGAAGTGGGATCTTCTATGTTTGTAGATGAGCAGTTGTAGATGGGATCTTCAGTTCTAATATCAAGAGCACATCCCATAACCTTTCCATCACTGCATACGATAAACGCCGCCGGATTTTCTCCGTG
>JAOAKR010000036.1 GCA_026419815.1 Microcaldota archaeon
AGCGACCTCTTCGTCGCCCTCCTGCCCATTGGCGAGGTCATTGTAGGCGTGTCAGAGAGGTAGGATGTGAGGAATGGGTAAAACGCCTTATACCTCTGAATCGCCACTTCAACCGGGTATTGCAAGATCATCGCGGTTATCCAGCCGCTGTTGCCGTACCTGCCATAAGTAGCCAAGTGCTGGAACATAGATGTTGTGAGCGGCCCTGAAAACTGGAAGCCGCTGTACGGCCCAACGTTTAGGTGCGCGCCGACAGACCTGTGGTGCATCCTACCCTCAAGCGTCTTGTACTTCATCTGCAGAATCTCAAGGAACTTGTCGAGAGTAAACGCATAGTTCCTCATATGCTGTGAGATGACCTCATTCATAGGTGAAAGCGCCTTGTTGTATTCAAGCACGCGGGCATCGTAATAATTAAGCTCATCAGAGAGCCTGAACACTCGTGGCCTTCCCCTGTTAGGCTGCGGCCCCACGATGCTGTCGCGCATCATCCTGAACGCGGCCACAAACGGCTCTTTAAGCACCTTGCCCAGCAGCTCGCTCTTGAACTTGCTACTGCCCATAATTGTTTCCTCAATGAGCAGCCGCTTGTTGAGCTCGTGTATCTGGTAGCCGATGCCACGCTTGTCAGAAATAATCTTCTGCTCAGCTTCACGTGCCTCATCAAGCAACGGCTTTATTTTATCGCGCAGCCGGTACAACCCGCTAAGGTAAGCCTTAATCTTGCCATACTCTTTCTCAAGCTTGGGATACTTGCCCGGCGCCCCCTTGATTTTCTTCTCAATTTCAGCAAGTTGCGTTTCATTTTCAGAGATAAGCGCTTCGACCCGCTGTAATGCAAGCGATGCCCTCTCGTCCGACTTGGCTATACTTGAAACTGATTTCACCAGCGCATCGTGCACATCATCAGGAAGCTGTGTTGCACTGCACGCCTCCAAAATATCATTGTTTATCCTGCCCCTCACATTATACCAGCCGATACGCTCTGAAACCCCTTTTGCCTTCTCAAGCACCGTAGTTGTTAGCATCTCGTGAGCGGCAGCGACGCGCTTGAGCTCCTCCACAGCCGCATCACGTTTTGCATTGAGCATTTTTAAGGTGTCCGGTGGCGCACCGGATGCAACCTGCTTTTCAATTTGAGAAATTTCCGTTTCAAGCGTGCGCATCCTGCTGGCAAGAGAATTTATAGCGAGCAAGGCTTTCTTGTGCACATCCCTTTCTGCGTCAATTGCAGAGGTAAGTGATCTAAGCGCATTAGCATCGCTTATGGCAGTCTTGCACGCATCATTTATTTCCTGCGTGACCTTTTCACCCATCTCTTTGAACAGCTTCAAATCCTGCTGTGCGTATCCTATATGCGTCATTGCCTCCTCAGCATAGCGTGGGCTCATCGCAAACATATCTGCTAGCCTCTCACCCATCAGGAACTCGCCAACTTCCTCCCTCACCTTCCCTATGAACTCCTCAACCTTTGCAATGTCCTTTTCACGGTCTTCTCGTGACACGTACCTGCTGTGGTTCTTGCTTATGTGTTCGCTTAGCTGGTCAAGCCGTGCCAGCTCATCCTTAAGCTCACTTATGCGGCTGTCAATAAGCGCCAAGTCAGCATTGCGCACGTTCTCATCAAAGTACGTGCGCTTGGCAGCTGCTTCTTTGTCGGCCTCAAGCGCATCAATCTCCTTCCGTATCCTTACCTTTGCCTTGCTTATTGCCTTAAGCGTGCCGTTAACTATCTTTTCCGGCCCGATATCCTCAGCAACCAGCTTCAGGCTGTTCTCATCAAGCTTGCCGAGCATTACCCTCCACTTGTATGCGTCAAGCAGTGGGTCGGCAAGCTCAGCATTCCTGTTCAAGCGCCGGTGCTCGGCAGTGCCTGCCAGCCCTGGGCCGCCCATCTTTGTGAGCTGGGCGTGCCGCCCAAGCAGCATCCCTGTGAACACCGTCTCCGCCATAAGGCCTATCTGATGGCCGCCAATGATGGAGTTGCCGAACTTCTCAAGCTCAACATAAAACCTCTGCCACTTGCTCGGCGTAACCCCACTTACCCTTCCTTCAGCATCCACGGCATAGTTTATGAGCTTGTCTGCCGGCCCGAGAGTGTCATAATGCACTTTCTTGTCCGGAAGCGCCATATAGTTGGCTTTTGCCTCCTGTATCCACGTGCTTGTTGATAATGCAGCTTCGTAAGAGAGGAATAGGCCAGGATGTATCAGGTCAAGCTTCTGCAAGGTGTCATAGAACCCGAGATAGCTTTTTGCAATCCCCTTCACAGCCGCATCATCCACACCTTCACGTAGAAGGCCTTTCGCCTTCAGCTCGGCTGCAATCTCGTTAATCAGCTCATTTTCCAGCGCCTTGAAGCCACTCTTGTCAAAAAGCCTCTTGAGCTGGGTCGGGGAATCCGTGTCTGGGTCTAGGCCCATAATGAATACCTTCTCCTTCCCGTTAACCATGCGCGTTTGCCAATACCCGCGGTATGCTATCCCACTAAATCCCTTATCCTTGTACTTGCCTTCTGCAACATTTTTGAAAAATCTCTTGAACGCCCCACGGTAAACCTCAGCAACCTTCTCTTCCATCCCCAATATTATGTCTTCAGTGTTGTCTATAAGCTGCCCATTCTTTTGCGCGCGCTCAGCCGCAATCTTCTTTGCTTCCTTGAACGTCTTGTATGTGCCCGCAGCGGGATCGTACTCATAACTCTCAACACCAGCGTCGTTTTCGCCTACGAGATACCCCAATGAGCGGTTGAGGGCGAGTATCTCCACCCTCCTGTTCCTGTTGAATTCAATTGCACGGGCAAGCAGCTCATCAACAGCAGCAGTTTCCCATTCGGTGCGGTTGGCAAGCTTCTCAAGGTTCTCCTCAAAATTGTACTGCTTTGCGCGTGCTGTTGCGCGGTTGAATGCGGCAGCCGCCCTGAACTCGGCACGCGCCCTCTCAATAAACCCGCCTTCCTTGTAATCCTTCTCAAATTTCTTCCTGAGCTGGCTGTTTGGGTCCTCAAAGTTGGCCTTGGCTTTCATAAACTCGGCAGTGACATCTTTTCCAACAATGCCCTCAAGCGACTTGAGCACCCTTGCCTGCAAGCGCCCTGCACGCGCTTCGTAATCCGCCTTTTGGATTGACTGCCCCCTCAAGTCTATCTCAGCCATCTCACGTGCATAATACTCGCAAAGCTGGCGCACCTTATCCTCCTTCTCCTTAAGTGCGCGCATCTCGTCAAGCTTGCGCTGGTGCTCAATCACCGCCTCGGCGTCGCCTCTTCTCCTCGCCTCCTCAACCTCGCGCATTTCCTCTTTGTAAAGCACTGAATACTTGCCAAACTCCTCCAGTGTCATATGCTCCGGCAGCACACCTTTTGTTGAAAGCGTATCCACAAGCGTCATAAACTCGCGCTCGTGCAGCAGGAATTGCTTCATTTCCGGAGAACCGGCAACATCTTCAATGCGCTCAGCATACCTTGAAGGCGTGACGAACTTGTTATGCGTCTCCTCAATCCGTTCCTCGCTTTCAAGCCCTTTCTTGTATATCTGAAGCGCTTTTTCATATCCTTCATTCTTGAGGGCGTCACGCACCTCCTCAGTCAAGTACGGGTCAAGCTCAAGCATCCTGCGCATCTGTTCGTCCTGTGTGGTAGGCGCAACGCCATATTTTACTGGATCCTCTGCGATAATCTCGCGCGCAACATACACAACCCTGTCAATCTCATTGTCAATGCCTGCCGGGTAGGGTACCCCGCTTGTCTCAACACGCGTGGCCAGCCCGGGGTCAATTATCTCAAGGCCCGGCTTTGCAATAGTGCCCGCCTCGCGTATCACATCACTTGACACACCCTCTTGGCGCGCAATCTTAACAACCTCCTCAAACCGCTCGCTAATGCCCTTTGCGGTCAGTTCACCCCTCTCCCTGTCCAACCTTTCCTCAATGCCCTTACGTATGCCTTCCAGGAGTATGCTGGCAGCCGCTTCATAGTTGCCGTGCGAGATTGCCTCGGTTGCCTCTGAAACCGCCCGCCTCGCTGATTCAGTGCCTATGTTCTCAGCGCTGCTTTTGAGTGAGTCCACCGCGCCCTTTAGGTCCATTTGCCTATTGCGCTCATACGCTTCGCGCATATTCTCAAGCTGTTCCCACCGCTTTTTCTCAATTTCAGAGTATAGCATATGCGTGCCTGCAAGCACAGTCTCGCTTGCAGCTGCCGCGGCATACTTCCTGCTCTCTGTGAGGGTCTTTATTACGTCAGGCAGTGTACCTCCACTGGCACTTTTTGCAAGGTCAACCATCTCCGCTTCTTTCGCAAGAAGGCGCTTCTGAAGCTCTTCTACCTGCTTGCGCGACTCCTCATCAAGCTCGCGCTCCTTCAGCGTTTTTATCTCTTTGAGCAGCTGTTCACGTTGCCTCTGCGCATCCGCCAGCTTGAGCCTTGCTTTTCTTGAAGTGTATACCCCAGCCACCGCGCTCCCGACACCTTTCACAAGGCCGGTAGTTTTCCTGACAGTGCTTACAGTCTTGAAAAGAGGCGTCCCTATGATTGGCATATTCGCGATTTTTGACCATACGCTGTGGCCCACAACGCCTTTTGAATGCGCGGCTTTCAGCTCAACAAGTGTGAGCATATCAAGTGCCATTTTCGCATCGGCGTAAGCCACAACGCTTTTCATAATATCAGGAAGCGTATTGTAATTCAGCACATCCAGGTTGAGGCCTGTGCCCCACGCGCTTACCAGCGACTTTGTTGTCGGATCGCCGGAACCCAACCGCTTTGAAGATTCGCTTATGAGCATCTGCCCTATTGTGTAATACGCCTCAATGAACCCAACACGCTCCCTTTTTGATGCGTCAACAGAGCCAATATTGCTTATCTTCTTGAGCGATCCTTCAAAATCGGCAAGTATGCTGTTTGCCTTGTCCCACAGCTCATTGCGGATATTTTTCAACTTGCCGCCCTCTTTCTTGGCAATCTCCTTGGCGAGCAAATCAATCTTCTTTTTTAGCGATTCGTCAATCTCGGATTTCAGCTTTTTCAGGTCTTCTTTCTGCCTGTCATACTCATCAGTGCGCTTGGAGAGCCGTATCTCGGGCTTGCGGCGCGCCGCAGGAACCCTCGGCGTTGTGATATCAAAAAGCCTGAGCGGGTTTGATCCCGCCGCATAAAGGCCGGCTATGAGGAAGCCTAAGAATATGAAGAATAGGATGCAGATTGACTGGCGGCCAGAATCCTCATTCAGGTAGTCAAGCATGCCTTCAGTGGCCGTTGTGAGCTCCTGCGACTTGGTTATGCAGTATACACCGGCTGATGCGCTTGTGCCGCCGAAGCGGTCGTCCCCCTTGAACTGTGCAGTTATCTCAACACAGCCCATATCATCAAAAGGGCCGCCATCCATCGCACCAAGCGCAGTGAGGTTAACTGTGGCTGAAAACCTCCCGGCGATATCAGTATTCCCTCTCCCGACCTCTTTCCCGCCTGCGTAAATCGCGACTTCCTTGCCAGGCAGCGGCTCAAGCACCAGCCCTTCACTCACCAAGGTGCCTTCCTTTGGCAGCTTATCCCCTGGTATGTTGCCCATAAGGATGCTCGCATTGTAAAGCGTGGCAGTTGCATTATACATATCTGGGGCAATATAATCTGCCCTTACCTTGAGCACTGCCAGCGGCTTCTCATTGCCATACGGCGATATTATTGCTGCGCCCGTGAGCGGTAAAAGTAGAATGATTGCAATTGCAATTATGGGCACTACCGCAAGGCGCTTCATCAACCCTTATAGGCGCGTTTTATATATAAATATATTACTGCAAGCCACAACGGACGCTTAAGCCCTGCATAGGCACGTGGCCTTAGCCCTTGGGCTTCCGGCCGCGCATCCCCGGCAACTTTATCTCAGGGAACACTTTCTTGAGCGTATCCGCCGTAGGGGTTGGCGAGTACCCGATTAATGCGGCCGCGCCCAGGAACGTGCAGAGGTCACCCCCGCTTTCTGAGTAAGCCAGCTTTAACGCCGGCAGGCCCTTGCGCTTGCCCTTTGCGATGGGTGCACCGCGTGCAGTGCAATCCCCTCCAAACCTGAGCAGTGAGTACTTGCCCCACACTGATGCCTTGATCCCCAGCAGGAAGGCGGCCACCTCGCGTGCGGTTGTTTCAGGCAGCACGCTCATCTTCTTCACAGCAACCCATTCCTTGTCATCGCTAACGAAGAATATCTTGCCCCCGACCGCGCGTGTGCCTGGCTGCCCGCGCACGGGCACAAGCGGGCCGTGGAACCTGCCTATCAGCTCCTCAAGCATTACTGACTCGCACAGCGGGGTATAATCGCACATTATCGGCTCGCCGTCCCCCACAGCGGGCATATCGGGCATCTTGCCGAACCTTTGCAAGTCCTGCATCTTCACAGCGCCGAGCGCCTCCCCAAGATCACTTGCGCTTATTGATGACACCTGCCTGCGCAGGCCGGCCACATCAATGCCGAGAATCCTATACGGGGCATCGTCTACCGTATTGCTGTCTCTTATACACATCT
>JAOAKR010000037.1 GCA_026419815.1 Microcaldota archaeon
GGTCAAGCAAGTTGAGGTATGAGCCCTTGCCAAGCGCAAGTACCTTTCCTCCCGCCTGCTTTACCCAGTCTTTGTATTCGCCTGCCCAGTCAATTATTAGTGCGTTTGTGCCCCACACGAACGATGCCCGCGTGAGAAATGTCTTTATGAAATATGACTTGCCAGCACCGGATATCCCAACAACCGCGATGTGCGGGTTTGCAACACCCTCATAGCTCCAATGGAACGGCTCATTGAATACAGCCGTCCTGCCTATGTAAATTGAGTTTGCCGGATCACCAGTTATGAGCTCCGCCGGTGGCTCAGGCGGCCTACTCACAATGCCCCTTGACGCTATGTCCGAGCTGTAGAGCTTCCTGTTCTTTACGGTTATGACTCCCATTGCATACACCTAATCGGTCGCAGAAACGAGCTCATCATAGCTCACTGGCAGTGCACGCTCCCACTCAAGGCACAGTTCGGCGTCCTCCCCAGCGAGCTCAATGACCTCTGCGTTTAGGTTGTTTGATAGGATCGCCTTGATTTCCTTGGCATTCGCTTTTGCCTTGTCAATCGCCTCCTTCGGGGTTATGCCCTTTGAGAGCGTCATCACATACATTACGCACGCCATCGGCTTGACGCCGCTCGCGAGCCGCTTGAGCAGGTTCTCGTTGAACTCCTTCTCCTTTTGCCACTTGTCAAGCTTTATCACGTCCGGCTCAGCCTTCTCCATCTCACGCTTTATCCTAAGGCCGTACTCGTAAACCTTGGACTGTATGCTTTCCCTGTATGCAGTTATGTCCTTTGTCGCGATGAGCATATTGAACTTGACGGGCACGTGTATCGCACTCACTGCTGCCTCAAAGTCTTTTAGGTATACCTCGGCCCGCTCCTCACGCTTCCCAATTACCTCCTCGCGTTCAGGTATGTTCACGAGCAAGAATTTTGCAGCCATATACTTATCCCCGCTTTTCTTGAGCACAACATCCTGGCCGGGCGGGAACGTGAATTCTCCTTTCCTGTATGTTATGCCCGCGGCCTTGGTTATGAGGGGGGTGAGGAAGTGCCCAAAGTATATGAATGCTCCTGTAAGGAGCGCAAGCAGCAGGCCAAGCACGAAAACCGCTATGCCTGCCTGGAACAGGATAAAAAGGGCCACCGCTGTCACGAAAATGACACCAACTAGCATATACAGCTTTGGGATCCGTGCCGGCATTATTCTCACCACTCAGGGGAGAGGAATTCCCACTCAAAGCAGGACCTCATCCTATTCCTTGTAAGCTCATCAACATTCACCGACATACCGCCAGCAAATGTTGCCTTTATCTCACGTGCCTTGGTCTTCGCCGCGCTCAAGGCTGCATCACGGGACGGGCCGAACGCAGATGTGGCAACTATATACTCAACGGCCCGCGGGCGCTCAGACGCCTTGTACAGGCTGTCAAGCCGCCGCTCCCACATAAGCTTCTCGCGCTCAAGCACCTCTATGGCTCGCTCGTCCACCTTCTTCTTTTGGCGCTCGGCGGCAATCTTGTCCTCAAGCGCGGCCTTTTTCTCCTCAATGATCTTGGCATACCTTGTCATATCCCTCTCATAAAGTATTGCGGATATCTTCACCGGGTCCTTGATGCTTGATATTGAGCGCTCAAAATAGTGCGCATAATCGTTCATTTCCTCGCTATTCTTGTTGGTCATAGTCTCATAAACGTCCAAGTTCAGGAACACCGTGGCGACATAGTCATCCCCTACGGGCTTGAATACTGCATCCTCGCTTGGCGAGATCTCAAATACGTAAGGCACTTGTATGTCTTTTTTTTGGAAGACGAGGAATGGGACGTATATGTTACCCCACCTGTAAAACAGGTATGCAAGCAGTGCGCACACTATTGAAAGCAGCGCTATGGGTGCAAACTGGCTTGCAAACAGGAGCAATACGCCTCCCGTACCCAGCGCCCCGTATGCAAGCGTCTCGTTGAGCTCCATCGCATCCCTCTAAAGGAGCTTGTCGCACGTGTATTCGTAGGTTTCCAGGTCCATGCCAAACGCTCCTGCGGCAAGCTGTATCACGTAAGGTGCGCTGAACGTGAATATTAGGCCGATTACCGCACCTATGACCATCGTGGTCGCCCACACGTTAGTCCTGGAGCGCATCTCGGCACCCAGCACTTGGCCCGCAGCATACACGAGCCCGGCGAATACTATAACCACGAACGCAACTATCGGCATAAGCCCCCTTGCTTGGAAGCATACGTTGTTCACGGTCTCGCCTATCCCTGCAGAAACCATGGCTGAAAACGCGAGCACGAGCAATGCAACTGGAATAACCCTTTCCATTAGTACCACCTTTTATGTAATCTGCGGTATAATTTATAAATACCTACGGTAGAACGGTAGGCCCAAGGCGATTTTTGAGCAGATATGGGGGTCTGCCGCCCCCACACCCCCAGGCGATTTTTGGCCTTCGCATTAGCAGTGCTTAATAGGAAAAGCGGGCCCGACGGGATTTCCAGCAGACGGTGCTCAGGTGCAGCCATAGCCGCATAGTGCACAGCTCCCTGCTTTGAACCCGTGACCTTCGGATTAAAAGTCCGCCGCTCTAGCCAAGCTGAGCTACGGGCCCGCAAGGGCATTATACGCGCATATCCTTATATATGTCTTGCCATCAGGGCTCCTCGCGGCTAAATAGAAATATATATAAACCCCCGAACACTCAAAATCCCTTACGTTGGGGGTATATTATGGTCCATTCATACGCACCGAAAAGCCTTTCAGAGGAAAAAAAGGAAGCGCATAAGCACAGCCACTTGAGCTTGTGCCCTTCCGATAAGATGCAGGCCCGCAAGCTCGGCTTGCCTCGTGGGATATACAACGTGATGCTGGGCATTGCGCTCGCGTGCACAGTTGCCACGGCGTCCGCGCAGGAGCTCCCGTTCAGGCATAACCCGGAAAAGTGCTCAACAAGCGAGGTCCAGTTTGAGGGTGCCCCTGGCAAGGTTAAGATTGGCACTGATTATGAGCTTGAGCGTGCGTATGACAAGTTCAAGAAGGGCAAGCTCCCATACGAAGACCTCCGCGCAAAATATGTTACCCCCAAGTCAGCGGAGATAATACGCGCCAACGGCCTGCCGCCAAAACTGCTGCCGAAAGTATCAGATGAGATCCTGCAGCAGCTTGAGTGCGGCTACCAGCACAGCCTCACGAGCCAGAAGGAGAAGGCAAAGGTGGCGGTGCCGGCGGCCACGCCAGCGGCAGCTACTCCTAAAATGCAGCACAAGGGCGCTAAGGGCAAGGCAAGGAATTATGCTACAATTTACCACACAATGCCTGATGGTTCCGTAGCAACAGAGCAGCGGTTTGCTGAGCCGGCAGGCAAGATGGTGGTCCACAAGCTGCCCAAGCCCCCTAAAGTGATTGAGAAGACGGTTTATGCGATGCCTCACGAGGAATACGCGAAGATGCAGGCGCAGGCACAGGAAACTGCCGGCGCCGAAAAAACCATTGGCGAGATAATTGAGGAGAAGCGCGTCCCTGAGGACCAGCTTACAAGCAGCCCGCCCGCAGAGGGTGAGGCGGCACCGGAATACAAGACGGAGTGCAAGGGTTGTGTGGAAGAGCATCCAAATGAGGAGGAAGTGGCCAGGATACTTGCTGATAAGGAAAAGAGCGGCGACAAGCTTGCAGTTGTGGCCGCAAGCGTAAGCGTTCTTGATTCCACCGTGCGCAACCGGATTTCAGAGCTTGACTTTGGGCTGCAGCAAGTGCTTAGCGAGGGTGTAACGCAAGAGCGCATGTCACAGTTGCTGGACGAGCTTGACAAGATATACGCACAGATGTCCGGTGAAATTAATGAGATCCAGAAACAGCTTGATGAGTGCCCCCGCGATTCAGGGGATGACCGCAAGGTAGTAGCATACTTGCTTGATAAGATGTCCCAATTGGATATTTATGTAACACAGAAAAAAGAAGACTATTCGTCTATACTTAGGGAAAAGGTTGCTGAGGAGCTTGCGCCTACCTCAAAGGAGGTCTTTGAGACCGTTGACTCGTTTGAGTACGTAATTACAAATGAAATGAAAGGCCTTGAAAGGGCATTTGGGGCCCTTGTAATCCAGTTTAATGATGGGCCAAAGCGCAGCCCAACTTTGCGTGTTGATGAGATTGGCGAGGAGCCGAACAATATTGACGGCCTGTTCAAGATGGGCAACAGGATAATACAGCGGGCTGACGAGCTGGTAGCCCGCGCCGAGAATGACCGTGAACGGCTTTACAAGACGATTGATGAATGCCGCAAATGCACGGACACTATGGCGCTTAAGGATAAGATTGAGAATACAATTTCATATGCAAGTGGCAAGCGTGATGAGTTCATCTCATCGCTTAGTGCATATTCATCCTCTGGGGAAAGAGGCGAGAAGCCGGCTGAAGATGCAGATGTTAAAGGTGCGCTTTCACTGCTTGGGGATGGCTACCTGTCAGAGGCATCTGTTGGTGATAGGCTGATGCGCGGCTGGGGTGCACACGCACCACTATACCTGCACTTGACACCTCCCGGCAGTATGCTTGGCTTCACGATGGGCGGTGCGTACGGCGGGCACGGGCACGAATACGTGGGCGAGCACATTAAGCATATTGCAAGCATCAGCTTTGGGCCGCACCTGCTCCTAAAAGACGGGGACGGCAATGCGTGGCACGTAGCGGCATTAGTCCAACTGGCCAATAAAGGCACGAACAAGGCGCTTGTCGGCGGTGAATTCCTCGTTTCAAGCAATGTTATGGGCTTTAAGGCGGGCGGTATGTTCAACGAGAGGGCGCCGTTTTCATATTCGTTGGATGTCTGGGACACTTCCAGCAAGTACCCTGTCATCGCCAATTCATATGGCGTATACGCACAAAGGAAAGATGGCGGCTCAACGTTTGAGTGTGCAGAGGGCAGTGTTATGCTTCAGCTGCCGTTCTGGTACGGCAAGCCGGCATACTTGAACGCAGTTATTGGCGGGGCGGGCAGGTATTCGTCCGCATGGCCAAACCTCTCGTGGGATGCATCTGCGATTGTTGGTGCCTCGCTCACTTGGAAATATGTTAACTTTGGCGGTGGCGCACTGCTTGGCTCGCAGTACAGCCAGCTGTTCGTGCCAGGTGTCGGCACCTACACAACGGATGGGAGGACATATATTGGCAGCATACAATCTTCACTGGAATTTGAGGTTGGATATGTGGTATTTGGCGGCATAAAGGCGGCCGACATCAAGGATATGCTTACGGTGCAGGCAAGCATCGAATACATAAGAAAAGGGGACAATTATGCGATTGTCCCCCAGTTTGGGATAATAATCGTGTGGTGAGCAAAAATGGATACAAAAATGGCAATATTGGCAGGTATGCTCCTGCTGTTTGCATCTGTCTCGGCGTTCGTGGTGACGGTGCCGGGTGACACTGTTGCGGTGCCTTACAAGGCGGCGCCGGCACTACAGGTTTCACCCCCAATCGTGCCCCGTGCGTGCGATGTTAGTGTGTCATACCTTCCGAGCACTGAAGTGAAAGTGTATATGGCGAATGGTGTTGACACTGGGATAAAGTGCAAGACGAACGCCAACGGTGCGTGCACGTTTAGGTTTGGCGCTGCACAGCCCCGCGGGGTATACACCGTCAAGGCAGGCAATGCGCAAGCCAAGGTAACGCTTGAGCCGTCCGAATATTGCGTATCAAACATCAAGTCGTTCACGATATCCCCACAGGAGGCAACCGTAAAGGCTGGCCGCAGCACATCGCTCAGGCTCATCGCACTTGACGCTGCAGGCAGCCCAGTAGCCATAAACGCGGCATTTGCGCTTTCCGACCCGTCGTTTGGCACGCTCACCACCCCCGACTGGCTCGGCAGCAATGAGGTTATGTTCTCAGGCACAAAGGCCGGCAAGGTAAAGCTCACCGCAACATACCTTAGCAAGAATGCCTCTGCAACAATCACAGTTGAGCCAACCGATTGCACAAAGTCCGCGCTTATTGGTGACGTCCAGCCGGTATATGCTGCAGGCTCAAACGTCACATTTGCAGTTAATGTTACTGATGAGTACGGCAACCCCAAATCAGGCGCAGTGTCTGTTGAATACACTTCCCCTGAAGGCAAGAAATCCGAATACACATTTGTATCTGGCAGCAACGGGGTTGCAAGTGTTACTTTCCCGACCGGCCCCAAGTCTGGTGCTGCAAGCGTGAGATTCCACTCAAACAATCTTAAGTTCTGCCCGGCAGATGCGCCTAAGCAGGCGCAGTTTACTGTGGTTGCGGGGCTCCCGAAATATGTTGTAGTAACCCCACAGCAGACCGTTGAAGATGTCGGCGACAGCGTGGCGCTTGTTGCGCGCGTTTATGACGCAAATATGAACGAGCTGCCAGGCCAGACGATTGTATGGGAATCCCGCAACACGACCGTGGCAACGGTTAACAGCAACGGAATTGTGTCTGCAAAGTTCCCGGGAGAGGCAGAGATTGTTGCATCTGCATTATACACTATATACTCTACTAAGTTTGACTG
>JAOAKR010000038.1 GCA_026419815.1 Microcaldota archaeon
GCTTGATGAGGAGGTTGAGCTCGTGTGCATCAAGCTCGCGCGACTCGCCATAATCCTGCTTCCAAACAACATTGTATATTTTGGTGCTGCCCCTCCGCAGCAAAAGGTCGCCTTCCTCACCATTAATGCTGACGAACCCCCTGTAAATTATCGTAACGCCCTCAAGCTCCTTTTGTATTTCTTGGGGGATCTTGCCAAGCATCGCCTGCACGGTGGCCGTGCGTTTTGGCCCATAAATCGTTGAAATGAACATACCAAGTAAGAATAGCGGCAATTATATAAAAGCGTTATATGAACCAGGGCAGCACGTTCGCTATCAGTGCAAGCGAGACAATGCCGGCTATGAGCGTGAGCAGGCGTGCTCGTCGCCCGCCAAGCCCAAGAGCCAGCAGCCTGTGGCCGTCAAACAATGGTATTGGCAGGAGGTTGACTGTCGCCACGAAAAAGTTGAGGGCGAACAGCAGCTTCAGGAAATTGGTCACAAACACGTACCAGCCATAAGAGGGGTTGATGCACGGCTGGAATACTATGCCCATTGCGCCGTTCGCATCTGTCGGGACTGTGAGGTCTCCCCTGAGCGTGTGCACAGTAACCGTTGAGTTCTTTGGCATTTGTGGCTTATAGTCAACAAAATCCTGGAATGAGGTGAAGTTTTCCCCGTTTATGCCGAGTATCACATCGCCCTTTACGAGCGGGATGCCTTCGCGTGCCGCTATTATGGTTACCCCTGTATCGTATAGCCCTACCAACGGGATCGCTGAAACGGCGAACAGCAGCAAGATTGCAATGAACGAGAGCGCAAAGTTTGCAGTTGAGCCCGCGACAAGCACGCGCGCCTGCTCATACGCAGCCTTCCTTGAGAGCTGCCCTTCATCCGGGTCAACGAATGCGCCGACAGGTATGAACCCAAACAATAATATCCCTGCGGATTTCAGGCGGACGCGCGCAACGCGCGAGAGCACTGCGTGCGACATCTCATGCACGAAAAGGATGAACATAAGCGCAAGTATGCCCTCAACAAATGGCAGGTTGATGCCCGGCAGGAGCAGTGATGCGCCCGGCTGGACGTTGTGCGCCGCGCCTGCAAAGGCATTCTGCGCAAGCGATATTATTATTGTGAGCGCCTGGTACACCAGGCTTATTGATATAACAGCCATATACCCGAGCGCAGTTATGCCGAGCACAAGCGCGGGGGCCAGCAGCATTGAAGAGTCGGCCTGTGCTGCATGTGAGGTGGCCGTGCCGTCATAAGGCAACGCAATCACCGAGAGGGCGGTCGTGTAGAGGTTAGGCAGCATAAGGAGCGCGGTGATTATGAGTGCGGACAGGCCGAGCGCCACATCACGCTTGCGCAGGTGCCTGAACAGGAATGGCGCGGATAGGCCAAACGCCATAACCAGCCCAACATCTGCAAATGTGCACCACAGCGCAGAACTCTTGGCAAGCCGGTCAATCCCGTCCAGGCCCTCGCGAGTCTTCAGCATCAGCATCCCATAGTAATACTCAATGTTGTGCCTTTTGTGCAGGAAATAGCTATACCCCGCGAGCAAAAGCACTTCAAGCACAAACTTGGCTATGTCGGGGATCTGCAATGAGAGTATGAGCAGGAATGCGAGCACTGCAAGCGCAAGCGCGGCTAAGAAGACAAGCATCGGCAACATTAGGGTATGCAATATTATAAGCTTGAACGGGGTATATGGTAGTATGGGCGATTGTGAAGTGTGCGGGCTGAGGCCTGCCAGCAGGCACGCGATAATAGAAGGTGTGAAGCTGGCCGTGTGCAATGATTGTGCAGGTCTTGGCAAGGTTGTTGTTGAGAAGGTTGCTGTGAAGCCTGCGGGGAGGCAGCCGCCTCGCAAGCCGGTGAATGAGGACATTGTGGACGACTATGCAGAGATACTGCAGAAAAAATTCAACGCAAGCGGTATGAAATATGAAGACCTTGCGCGCAGCATAAACGAGCACGAGTCTTTTGTGCGCCGGGTAATCCGCGGCGAAACGCTCCCCACAATAGCGCTTGCGCGCAAGCTTGAAAGGGCGCTGGGCGTGAAAATCGTTGTTGAGGAGGACGAGTAGGTGGGCGTTGACCTCGGCGAGCTTGCGCTCCGGAAGCCGATTGCGTTTGAGGACTTGGCAGGCAAGCGGGTTGCCGTGGACGCATACAACACCATTTACCAATTCCTATCAATAATACGGCAGAGGGACGGCACGCCGCTTATGGATTCAAAAGGCAATATTACAAGCCATTTGTCCGGTCTGTTTTACAGGAACGTCAGGATGCTTGAATACGGGATTAAGGTAATTTACGTGTTTGACGGCAAGCCGCCCGAGTGGAAGGCGGGCACTCTCGGCGAGCGTGCAGCAGTCAAGGAGGAAGCGCAGCGCAAGTGGGAGGAAGCGCTGCGGGAGGGGAGGCTTGATGATGCACGGAAGTACGCGCAGGGCACAAGTAAGCTGACGCCGGAGATGGTTGAGGAGTCAAAGGAGCTGCTAAGTGCGATGGGGATCCCCTGGGTGCAGGCAAAAAGCGAGGGTGAGGCTGAGGCAGCATATTTAGTGAGGATGGGGAGGGCTGAATATTCCGCATCGCAGGATTACGATTCACTGCTGTTTGGCTCGCCACGCCTCCTACGGAACATCACGGTAAGCGGGAAGAGGAAGCTGCCCGGCAGGAATGCATATGTTGAAGTCACACCTGAGGTCATTGACCTTGATGATACGCTAAATGCGCTGGGCATAACCCGGCAGCAGCTTGTGTGGATCGGCCTGCTGGTTGGCACGGATTTCAACGATGGCGTAAAAGGCATCGGGCCAAAGAAGGGGCTCAAGCTCGTGAAGGAGTGCACGGGCATAGGTGAGGTGCACCGGAAATCAAACTCACAGGAGGATTTGGAGCTGTGGAAATCCATTGAGGAGTTTTTCCTGAATCCTGAGGTCACTGATGTTTCGGTGAAGTTTGGGAAGATTGATGCAAAGAGGGTATGCGGGATATTATGCGATAGGCACGAATTTTCCAAGGAAAGGATTGAGGGCGCGATAAGCGCGCTTATGAAAAAAAGCGGGGAAACTGATGGCCAATCAAGTTTAGGCAAGTGGTTTTAATCAGCGCCCCTTGGCATATAGAAGCCCTACCGCGCCTATTAATAGTGCAAGCCCTGCACAGCAAGACGCACTGCCAGAATCATAGCCGGATGGTGTCGGGGTTGCGGATTCGCCCGTCCCTTGCATGCACTGGGATACCCTTTGCATGCACGTGCCACATACCTGCATCAGATAATCATCGCTGTACTTGCTCTCATCATATATGCAATCGTGTGTTGTTGGGTCGTATTCCCCCTCAAGATATGGGCAACATTGCTGTATGCAAGAGGCTTCCTGCGCCATACAATACTCTTGCGAGGCCGCAAACGCGAACCCAAAAAATGCAATTGCGATAATCAACAATTGTGCAAGCTTCATATAATCACGCAATATGTTCGCAGTGATATAATAAAAGCCTGATTCTTGTCACTCGCAAAGGCGAAAATGAGTTGCGGGGCCGTTAAACTCATTGTTTGCGGGTACCATACGTTTTGCCAAAACAACAACTTTGGGTTGCCGGGGGCGCGGGGGCGCTGGCTCCCCGCATCAGACTGCCCATCTTTCTTCATCGCGGGCACACGCGTGCCGCAAGGGCACGGGTGCACCGGCTTAGGGATCACCTCAGCATGTCATCATCTGCGATATTGTTTGTTGCTGTGCTGGCTTAAATAGTTTTCAGGTGAATTGTTTGTGTGAGATGCTTTATTGCAGCTGATGTAAGCGAAGATACACGCAATTGGATTGCAGCTACAGCTGCGAAGGCAATGCCTCCTGGATTCAGGCCGGTAGCGCCCAAAAATATGCATATTACCCTGAAATTCTTAGGGGAGATAAGTGAGAAGGAGCTTGAAGTGTGCCGGCTGGCACTTGACGGGTGCGCAGTTGGCGGCCCTATAAGCTTGCGGTTGCACGGTGGCGGCGCGTTCAACAGTGTAGGGCGCGCGCGTGTGGTATACGTAAGCTGCGAATCACCGGAGCTTGAGAAGATTGCATCCTGTATAGGCAAGTTCACACAAGGGATTGGCGATGAGCGCAAGTTCAAGGGCCATCTCACAGTTGCACGCGCCAGTAATGTGCCCTCTGACGCATCGGCACTTGTGCGCGCGCTGGATAGCGTGGACCGCACTGAAGCCGTTAAGTCAGTACGGATTTACGAGAGCATACTCACGCCCAACGGGCCGGAATACAAGGTAATTTACGAGAAAACGCTGTAAAAGATGTGGATGCTATGGGCAAGCAACTTCTAAAAAGGTGTGGTAGGGCAATTCCTCACGCAAGTTTGCCGGGCGTGTGGTGGGTGCGATGAGAAAGCCACTGCTAAGCGGCATATGCAAGCCGGCAATGTATTTCGGCATACTGCTGCTCACGCTTCTCCTGTATATGACTGGGATGATTGGGTGGTGGGTAAACGCAATAGGGGCACTTGGCTATATTGGTGCGTTCATAAACGGGATATTCTACAGCTATGGGCTCACCACGCCGCTCGCGCTTGCTATATTCGGAGTAATGTCCGACACGATGGACCCGCTGCACCTTGCAGCAATTGGCGCATCGGGCGCAATAATAAGCGATTACCTGATATTCTCATTTGTAAGGGGAATGAACGGCACCATTAAGGTCTCTGACAAGCACACTATAAAGGTGCCGAGGCCAAAGGGTGCGCTTGCAAAGGCTGTGTATATGGTGGTGGGCGGGCTCACACTAATCTCGCCGTTCCCAGACGAGATGGCCGCAGTTATCCTCGGGCTCAGGAGGCTTGACTCGTTTTGGTTTGTCTCGCTCGTGTTCATATCAAAATTCGTCGGGATACTTATGGTCTCTGCGGTGCTATGAGCGGGGATAAAAGAATCGGTTCGGTAAGCCCTGATGGCGGTTTCCTGGCCTTCGCGGGGCTATGAGTTTGGTTTCAAAGCTGTTTCTTGAACTGCTCAACAACAGGGACGCTGACCGGGTCAACCCCGTAATAATTTGCGAGGTGGTATGACGCCCAGAACTGTGTCTGCAGCGCACCCATAAGCTTGCCGAGCCGGTTCACTCCAGTCATCTCAACTGTTACGGTCCTTATCGCCCTTTCCTCAAGCAATGCCTGCGTGAGCTGCATCCGCTTTATGTTCTGCTGATGGTCCTCCGGATCATAATAGAATAATGCGACAAACCGGCCGTTGATTATGTCAAACCCGTTCATCTCGTTATGGTTGAGCTCGGGTATTACGTTATAAAAAGCCTGTGTCTTGGCATTCTCATTCACCGCTATCTTGCCGACCTTTGCCACTATTTCGTTGCGTGCGCTCGCATAAAACAGCGGGATCCTGTCCTGCAACGATAATGCTATGCGCAGGCCTATGGATGAATTCTCTGCGGGGTCCAGCGATGCCGCCGCACGCTCAATCTCATTCTCCTGTGAGGGTAGCATGCCCGCGCTGTGGCATACACCCATAAGCGCGGAGGACATCAACGGGAGTGCTAAGCGTGGCACCAGGCCCTCTGGCAGCTTGACGTGCGGTATTGAGCGCTCCCTTGCGAGATCCATAATCTTGCCACCGCAGGACATCGCAACGCACGGCCGGCCTTTCCCAGATATCTCCTTGAGTGCCGCAACTGTCTCCTCAGTGTTCCCAGAATATGAGATGCACACGTTGAGCCCGTCATCAAACGCTTTCCCATACCCGTAATCCCTGTGCACCGTAACCTCAATGCCGTCTGAATAGCTTCTCAGGAAATCCCCGGGCAGTGCACTGCCCCCCATCCCGATTATGTTGACTTTTGATGTCGGCAGGGGGAGAACATTCACTGATACGCCCAGCCGCCATCCCTCGCGCAGCTGGTGGGAAAATGAGGATATCATCTGCTTCATAAGGCATAACTCGCACCCAAAAATTATAAGGGTTGGCTGAGAGCTTGTTGTTATGTTTGAGACTGGGTATAGGTGTATGGAATGCCAGCGGCCAATTTTTGTGGATGCGCCGCTTTACAGGTGCCCGGGATGCGGTGGCTCGCTTGAGGTCACTTATGATTATGCAAAGATGAGGGCGAGCTTCATATCAGCGCAGTTCAGGTTTGTGTGCCCCTCGCATATGAAATACCACTTTGCGCTTCCGCTCAAGGAGCCGCACAATGCAATAACTATGAGTGAGGGCGGCACACCGCTCATCTGTATCAGTGAAGGGCTGTATGCAAAGTTTGAGGGTGTCAACCCAACCGGCTCGTTCAAGGATAGGGGCTCATCAGTGGAGATCAGCAAAGCTTGCGAGCTGGGGATTGATCACGTTGCTTGTGCATCAACCGGCAATATGGGTGCAAGTGTTGCCGCATATGCAGCGCGTGCAGGGGTACGTGCAACGA
>JAOAKR010000039.1 GCA_026419815.1 Microcaldota archaeon
TTCTTTTTGTAAATGTCGCCCGCCTTTTCACACCGCTGCCATACCTCCTGCACGCCTGCCCTGTGCGCCTCGCTTGCAGATGTCCGCACGAACCCAGTGTATGACAGGCCGAGCGCATCCGCCATCTTCCTGAACAGCTCGGCATTTTGCGCGCACAGCTGTGCGGGGGTTATCCCGAGCGCCTCGGCTGCCTGCACATTTTTCAGGCTGTTCTCGTCAGCCCCAGTTATGAGCGCCACGTCATCCCCACGCAGCCGGCGGTAGCGCGCGATGGCATCTGCCTGCACAAACTCAAGCGCGTGCCCAATATGCGGCGCCGCATTGACATACGGTATTGCTGTTGTAATGTAAAACTTGCCCACACAATCACCTTCAGCTTGTCTCCAATATTATCTTTCCACCTTTGAAGCGCGCGCCCGGGAATATCTTTGAGAGCTCGCTTGAAATCTCATCGTCGCTCTTGTGCTGCCTGTGCATTTTTGATGCGGTGTCAAGCATGCGGCCGACATCCTCATAATGTGCGTATATCCAGTCCCCCGCCTGCCTGCACTGCACGGCTTCCGCCTCAAGCTCGGCAAGCCGGGCACGCATCACCTGCTCAGCAACCTCTTTTTTCCGTATGGACACACTGTCCTGCTTTGCCTCAAGCGAGGGGATGCACGCATAGTCAACAAGCTCGCACACGCTGCTGAACTCCTTCTGCGCAAGGCCGGCATATTTTGAGAGCGCACATACCGAGCAATCCCGCACCTCATTGCCTTCCATATACGCAAGGTACCTCTTTTCCGTGCAAACCTCACGGATTGCGGAAAGCAGCCTTTCCTTCTGCTCTGGGGAAGGCTCTTCACGTGACTTGGGGTCAATGCCTGCGCGTGAAAGCGCTTCCTCCAAGTATTTGGGCGCAAGCGCAACTACTGACATTATCCCTGAAATCAGTGTTGCCTTGCCGTTAAGTGAGAGCTGGCTCCCGCGTGCCGCCAGTGGGGGCACCTTGGATGGCGGGGGCACATATTTCACGCCTTTGCGGAGCTCGCGCCCGCGCCAGCTCTCCCGCCTGTACACCAGGTCTATTTCATCGCCCACACAGAATATTATGTTTCCGCTTGAGAACATCTCAAGCACCAGCCTGCACTTTTGGCCCTTGCAGTCAAGAGAAATTACTATTATGCGTTCGGCATCCGGCTGTGAAACGCCCTCAACAACAGCATTCTCAATGCGCTTGCGCAGGGCCATTACGAAATTTGACGGCTGCTGCGGTGACGGTATATCGCGCGCGGTCAGCGTTAGGTAATCCGGCAGCTGCACAACCAACGTGTGCTTCCCGCTTTTGCCGGTGAACTGCAGCTTGAACAAAGACTCAGTGATTTGGTATGCCTTGCCGACCCTTGCGCCGCTAAGCCTCTCGTTCAGCTCTGCTGCAATGTAAGCATATTCAAGGTCGGCGAGCTGCATATGGGTATTAAGGCGCTGCAACATTTAAAATAAAGCAATGAGATAGTGGAGCATGGAGCTTGCACGCAATGAGAAGAAGGCTGGCGCCGAGCAGAAGGCCAGCGAGCTGGTTTCTGAGGCGGGCCCGCTGTCAGACCTGCTTTACAGCGTGCAAAAGGGCATTGGGAGCATTTACAGCTTCATAATTGAGGAGCGCGAGCGGCGTGCCGCGCTCAAGCGACTTGGGAATGCGCTTGACCTCGCATTCACCGATGTTGATGCTGCGTATAAGCGCGCAGGCCTTGGGGTGAGGAAGGATGTGCACGAGGCATTGCAAGGCCTCCGCGACATATATTCACTTGGGGTTTCCGAGATTGAGGAGGTATCCGCACGCAATATTCCGCTTGATGAGAAGCTTGCCTTGTTCAAGGACATAATTGCGGCAACTGAGATGGGCATAGGCGCGCGTGTTGAGCTTCTTAAGGCGCGCATTGAAGGCAAGAGAATTGAATAGCGATATCATGTGCCTTGCCTTTGCAACCCGATTATCCAATGGCTTGGCTCCCTTTGTTGCTTTTAGGCGGTGCGCACCCTTAGTGCGATTTTCATCATTCAAGGACTCGTATGTCAAGAACGTGCTGGTCGGTTTCCGGGGAGTAAGTGCGCACCCTGCGGGAATATGCAATCTCGCAGGGCCTGCCAAGCAGGCGCCTTGCCTCGCTTGCAAGCGCATCCTCCCCACCCTTCTGGCAGAATGCGTAGACGTGGACGATACAGCCCGCTCTTGCAGTGTGCGCTACGTAAGGAAGAAACGAGAGCGCATCTTTGGGCAGCGGCATCACTATGCGGTCTGCCCAGCCCCAGAACCGCCTGTCCTTGAGGACTTCGCGCACGTCGCCCTGGATCGGCACGACGTTCTTCAGCTTGTTGAGGCGCACGTTCTCAACTGCATACTTGTGGCCGTCGGGATTGAGCTCAATTGAGTAAACGCGTGCAGACGGCTGCATCTTGGCAATGATTATTGCGAATGGTGCGGCGCCACCGAACAGTACGAGCACGTTCTCTCCCTCACCCACCTGCTGCGCTATGCGAAGGCGCTCGTGCGACAGCCTGGGTGAGAAATACACTTTTGACACGTCAATCAGGAACTTGCACCCGTGCTCACGGTGGAGTGTCTCTGTCTTCTCCTCCCCAGCAATGTGCCTCACCCGGCGCACACGATACTCGCCGCTGACGCCGCTCTCCTTTGCGACCACAGTCTTGATGCTCTTGTGCATGCGCAGCAACGTCTCTCCTATCTCGCGCTCGCGCGGCCTCATCGCGTCAGGGATCTCAATAACTGCAATGTCGCCAACTACATCAAATGACCTCAGGCCGCACCCACCAAGCGCATCACGAAGCGATTGCGGGCAAGAAGAACGCTTTGGCAGGTCAACATCCACTATCTCTTTCCCTTCAAGAAACTGGCTGCCGACTCCTTTAAGCGGGAATAGCAGAAAATCGCCTTCTCGCCCTATTGCAAAATCCTCGTTGAGCAGGCCAAGCCTGACAAGCTCCCTGCGTGTCTCCTCACCATTTTTCTTGCCAACTTTAAGCGCAAGCATATCAGCGCACCATTTCGCGTACGGGCAACTTGCCTTCCGACAAAGCATAGGCAGAAGCACCGGGGCTGCCTGCCATTGCTGCTCCTCCCATCGTCACACCAGCTGGTCAATCGTGCGGCCGATCATCTCGGCCTTCTCAAGCGAGATTGACGCGTTCTCGCTCAGCTCTGAAAGGCGTATGAACAGCCAGCCCTTGCGCGGCACCCGCCAGGCAACATAGGCGGACACGCTCGTCTTCCCCTCCCATTCCTTGAGCAGTTCAAACTGCTCCCTGCGCAGGGCGAGCCGGCCGCTGTTCCACGCCTTGCACTCAAATACATAGCTCTCGCTTTTCCTGAACGCCAGGAGGTCGGGTGCTGTTGTATACACGCCTGAGCCGGCTGCGCGCACCACCATAAACCCCTTCTGCACCAGGAGGTCCGCAAGCTCACGCTCAAACCGCGCCCCCTTTGAATAGCTCTTTATAGGCACGGGAAGATTATGCCCGGCAAATTAAATAAAGCGAAGTCAGTGTGGCAAGGCGCGGGTATGGCCCGCAAGTGTGCTTCACACGGCCCCACGGGATTTTGCGTTTATTGCCCCGTGCACCTGCGTTAAGGCGCGGTCGCTCAAACAAAGTGCAAGAAAGCCTTACCTGCCCTCCGGGAGCTTCTGCGTGGCTGAAACTATTTCCTCGCCCATTATGTCAACTGTGAAGTCAAGCGGCTGCAAAGTGCCCTCACCTGCACCCAGCGGCACCCACACTGTAAGCGACATATCATTTACGTAATACTCGTAATCGCCAGCCGTTACGGAAACGCCACCTGTGGTCACATTCGCGAGCCTGTACACGTATTTGTGCAGCGGTGTGTATGAGTAGCCGCTAAATGCGCTCGCAACCGCATCATCACTGAGGTTGCCGCTAAATGCAAGCTCAAGCATCGGCATTGAGAACGTGACTTCCGTGCTGTTGCCAGCAGCACTATGTATTGCATCGCTCACCTCATCCTCGGTGTACGAATAGTTGCTATACAGGATCACCCTGCTCATCTGGACAGCCTTGACGCCTTCAAGCTCGCGCTTAAGCTGCTCAGCCTCCTCATCGGTGAGTGCGCGGCTCAAATATACCGTGTCATCCCTTATGAAATTGGTTTGCACATCCCTTGCGCCAATCGCCTCAAGCGCACTTACAAGCCCCTGTATGGACTCGTTCACCGCGACGCGGTCGCGCCAGCTGAAGAACAGCCTCGCATAATACTTGTCCCCCAGCGAGCTTATGGCAACGGGCAGCCTAACATCCCTCTCAATGGCAAGCAGCGTGAGCTTGCCTGCAACCACCTGCCCATCATATATTTGCACAAGCGCCTTGAATGGGATTTTTGAGCCGACCTTGTACGGATACATTATAACTGTCTTGCTGCGCGGTATCCTTGCACGCACCGTGCCGTTGGCCGTGCTGAAATTAAACTCCTCGCTGCTTGAAACGTATGCCTCAAGTGCAATTGTTGAGTTTGGGCTCAGCCTCCTCAGCCGCGTGCCAACCTCATACACCTTGCCAGCATCTGAAAGCGCTATTGTCGTATACTGGGCGTTGCTTGTGTCAACATAAGTTATGGTCCCGTTTGATTGCAGCTGTGAAATGTATTCCGTTGCCTCAGCCGACGGCCCGTATATGCGCATTGCTGGGCTGTAAGCATCAAGCGTGAGTAGGATATTGCCCGTTGCAACTACTGCCTCTACACTTGCGTTCTCATCACCTGTTGGGGTAGCGGCCGGCAGCTGCTGCGCGCCTTTGCCCGAGAACCACATGCTTATTGTGGAAAGTATAAATGCAATTGCAACGAGCACCACGATTGCCTGTATTGCCTGGCTGCGAGTTATGCTAAATCCCATAGCTTGGATAAAGCCACAAATGTTTAAAGCGGTTTGCCCTTGCGGCGCCCTAATTAACAAAAAAATGGCCGATTACTTGTGTGGAGGGCACTACCATTTAGGGGCCCCTGCAAAAAATAATCCCGCTGGAAAAACTGCTTAGAATTTAGAGCTCCCACTGGCCCTTGAATGAGACCTTCTTTGCACCAAGGTCCTTGAGCTCGCGTGCGACAAGCGCCACGGCAGTTGAGTCTCTCGCCCTCCTCTCATCATACTTGTGCGAGCCGAGGTCAATGTCCACGCTTTCCGCATTGGCCTTAACCGCGCATTTCATCTCATACTTCTCGGTTAGCATCTGCGCCTTCTCCTCAAGGGCCTTTGCGCACTTGAGCAGTTTTACCGAGTACTTGAGCGTAACGCCTGCAAGCGGGTGGTTGAAGTCCACCACCACACGGCCGCTGTTCACGGCCTTGATTGTGGCCGGAGTGTCGTCAATGTTCACAACCTGCCCCGGCACCGGGCTCATCCCGGCCTCCCTGAACTGCCGTAGTGGGATTATGCGCACCAGGCCATCGTTCCTTTGGCCGAACGATTTCTCGGGGGGCACTTCAAACTCCTTGGATGCACCCTCATTTATGCCTACAAGCTGCTCATCAACGCCTTGCAAGACATCGCCCGCGCCCACGCGCACCACTGCCGGTCCGTAACGCTTCTTTGGATCGAATATGCCGGCTTTCTTTGCTACCTCCGCATCAGTGGTGTCCACAAGCGCACCGCTGCTCTTCACATATGCTGAGTATTCAACCTTGACAAGGTCTCCCTTTTCCGCTACTGCCATCCAAATCCACCTTTGTTAGTGCTATTTCAGCCATATAATACTTTAAAAGATTGCCGGCGCCCTGGCCTCAAAAAACGCGCCCCCCTGCAAGCAATGCTTCTCACACCGCGGGAACCGGGCACAACTGCATGCTGACGTGCTTCCCAAACATCCGGCCTTTGCAGGCATCCATCGGCAAAACGTGCTAACCGGGCACAACGACCGTGCCGCCGTGCTTTTTGCCTTCAATGGCATTCTCAAGGCCCTTGAGGTCCGCCCCGCTAACAAAGTGCGCCTCCATCCCGGCCCGTGAGAGCAGCTTGCACGCAAGCATATCAAACACGAAATTCTCGCCCGCCTTGCGCGTATCGCTCTGTGCGGCCATCATCGCAAGCTCGGTATGTGTCATCCTGGCTATCTTGCGTGCGCTCCTATCCTTGCGCGGGTCTGCAGTGTAAATTGCATCAACGTTGCTTACATTGACTAGCCGTTTTGAGCCCACACGCTCGCCTAGCAGCACTGCATCGGTATCAGTAGTAATGCCTGGGAGCGTGCCGCCCATAACCACGATGTCGTTGGACTCTAACGCCTGTGCGGCCTCATCAAACGTCTTCGGCAGCGCCTTGTACGCCTTGCCTTCCAGCAC
>JAOAKR010000040.1 GCA_026419815.1 Microcaldota archaeon
GAAGATGGAAGTTCAAGTCAAGGTACATCCGCGCTCAAGGGACGTAAGGATAATCGCATCCTCACGGCCCGGCTGCAGGACACCCTTTTTGGAGGTGTGGCTGACCGAGCCGGCTGAGGATAACCGGGCGAACGTGCAGCTGCTTAAGGCCCTTTCAGGGGCTTTTAAGTGCAGCGCGTCGCTCATACGTGGTCACAAGAGCAAGAGCAAGCTCGTAACGCTGTGCATAAGCGAGGAAGGTTTCAGTGGCATCGCGAAGGGGTTCCGGGGAAAATGAGGCCCTCGTGAGGCTGCTTGACGATCTCAACGAGCACGCGGTCATCGTGGAGGGGAAGCGCGACGTCGCCGCCCTTTCAAGGATTGGCGTGCGCGCGTGTGTTATGACGCTTGACAGGGCAGAAAAGTCGGGCACGCCGCCCGGCATGCCTGCAGTTGTCCTGACCGATTTTGACAGGTCAGGCGAGATAAAGGCAGCCAAGGCCGAAGCGCTCCTGGTTTCCAGGGGCGTGCGCGTCAATAATGCCCTGCGCACAAAGTTCAGGCGGATTTTCGGCACCTTGACTATTGAGGACGTTCCGTACATTTTCGGCAAACTCTTAGGCAAATGAGTGAAGGTGCGTCAAATGGGAAAGATATACATTGACACAGTAAAATATATGGTCCACGCGGACTTTGAGATAAAAGGGCTTGTTGAGAAACCAGATGTTGTTGGTGCGATTTTCGGCCAGACTGAGGGGCTGCTCGGTGACGAGCTTGACCTGCGCGAGATGCAGAAGAGCGGCAGGATTGGCAGGATTGAGGTTGAGCTTGAGACCAAGGACGGAAAAAGCTATGGCAAAATACTCTTGCCCTCCAGCCTTGATATGGTTGAGACATCAGTTATCGCCGCCGCAATTGAGAGTGTTGACAGGGTTGGCCCGTGTGAGGCGAACATAAGCGTCAAGAAGATTGAGGATATGCGCAATGTGAAGCGCAAGACGCTTGTTGACAGGGCAAAAGTGCTCTTGAAGAGCCTTGTCACTGAAACCCTTCCTGAAAGCAAGGAAATACTTGAGCTTGTGCGCGACGAGGTGAAAGCATCGGGTGTAGTAGAGTATGGCCCTGAGAAGGTGACAGGCGGGCCGGACATAGAGACGTTTGACTCCATAATTGTGGTTGAAGGCCGCGCTGATGTAATAAACTTGCTGAAGAACGACATCAAGAACGTCGTTGCGCTCGGCGGTGCATCGGTGCCTAAGTACATAATAGACCTAAGCAAGCGCAAGGAGCTTACGCTTTTCCTGGATGGCGACCGTGGCGGGGATATAATCCTGCGTGAAGTGCTTGATGCGGGTGACGTTGACTTTGTTGCGAGAGCACCGCCCGGAAGGGAGGTTGAAGAGCTCTCCCGCAAGGAGATAATAAAGGCGCTGCGCGCCAAGGTGCCGGTTGAGCAGGCAGAATCACAGTATTATAACAAGAGGCGCCCACAGCAGGATGATTTCCGCAAGAGGCGCGAGGGCGGCTATGAGCAGAAGTACCGTGAGGAGCAGGGCAGGCGCCCACAGAGGTTTGAGCAGCGCCTTGAGCCAAAGCCAGGGCCGGCGCTTATGCAGCCCCAGCCCGCCGCTTACGCTGAGGTCGAGCCGGAGCAGGAGCGTGCTGGGCCGGCACCCCGTGCGGAGCCCGAGCAGGCGCCTGCCAGGGAGCCAGTGGTGCAGCCGCGCGAGAGTGTGCCTGAAGAGCTCAAGTCACACCTCTCGGAGCTTAACGGGACCTTGAAGGCGAGGCTTATAGGCAGCGGCGGCGAGCTCATCAAGGAGCTGCCGGTGCGCGACCTCATAACCGAGCTGAACAGCACGCAGGCCAACCCCGTGTCAGTGGTGCTTGACGGCATCATAACACAGAGGCTTGTTGACCTGGCTGCATCAAAGGGCGTGTCGCGCATAGCAGGCATAAAGGAGGGTAACATAGCCAAGCGCCCCGAGGGGCTCCGCATTTACACCTCCCAATAACTTTTTTCGGGCGCTATATCGGCGCCCGCCATAAAAGGTTATAAATTTAGCATCGCTGAAATATCCGACGTAAGCATTAAGGTGGTATTGAATGGTAAGGTTGCACACTCGCAAAGGTGGCAAGTCAAGAAGGTCAAAACGGCATTATCCTAGGGAAAACCCGCCGTGGGTTGAAAAGAAGCCTGAGGAGATAGAGGCCATTGTTGAAAAGCTCGTGAAAGAGGGCAAGGAGCCCGCGCAGATAGGGATGATACTGCGCGACCAGCACGCCGTGCCCGATATCAAGGCCGCAACCGGCAAGCGCCTATCAAAGATACTTGAGGAGAAGGGCGCAAAGCGCGAGTTCCCTTCAGACCTTATGGACCTTATCAAGCGCGCAGTGCGCGTCAGGAAGCACCTGAAGGCCAACCGTGCCGACAAGAGCAACAGGATAAAGCTTGAGCACATAGAGGCCAAGATACGCAGGACAGTGAGCTACCTGAACAGGACAGGCAGGCTTAACAACTGGAAGTATGACCCCGAAAAGGCGGCGCTCCTTGTGAGGTAATTTGATGGCACGCACAGACAAGTGGAAGGTTAAGTCTTGGTATTCAGTCATTGCACCGAAGGTGTTTGACGAGAAGAGGGTAGGCGACGTGCTCGCGAGTGATGATGCGGGCCTTACGGACCGGCTGATTGTTGTGAACCTCAGCGACCTTACTGGCGAAATCCCGCACAGCTATACGCGTGTCAACCTCCGTGTAAGTGAGGTCAAGGGGAAGACGGTGTACACCAAGCTTGTTGGGCACGAGCTAATCCGCAGCTACCTAAGGACGCTGGCACGGAGGAGAATGTCCCTCGTTGACGATGTTGTCAAGGTAAAAACCAAGGATGATGTGGATGTCAGCGTAAAGAGCGCGATAGTGACCGCCAACAAGATAAGCAACGCAACACGTGTTTCGCTGCGGAAGATCGCCGAGCAAGTCATAATTGAGCGTGCGGCCGCCCTGAATTTTGATGAGTTTATGCAAGAAGTTATGTTCAAGAAGCTCTCAGCCCAGGTTTACCCAAAGCTCAGGGAGGTTGTGCCCGTAAAGCGGTTTGAGGTAATAAAGACCGAAGTAGTAAAGAAGAAGGCGTCAAAGGCCGCATAAGCACGCCTCATTTTTTGCATTTACAGCCTAATTATGCAGGCTTCAGCCTCGCAGACAGGCCCCTCTCTGCAAGTTATAAGTATTTCAGCTGCGCAATTGTCTTTTGCCGGCGGGAGCTTTACTATAGTTGTGTTTCCGGATCTCACCACCCCAGTATGCTGGTGGACGTGGCCGCACACAAGCAGGAAGGGCAGGTTTTCATCCATAAACCTGAGCACGCTGCGCGAGCCGATATGTACTCCCTGCCCCACATCATCAAAAAACCCATATGGCGGGGAGTGTGAGAGCACGATTGACGGCCGCTTAAGCTTAATGTGGCTTAATTTGTGCCACAGCCCCGCGTCATCATACTCGTTTGGCGTGTGGAACGGGCCGCGCACAGCGCCACCTATCCCGAACACCTCAATCCCGTTAAGCATCCGAGGCTGCAAGTCAACTGAGATGCCCGCATTGCCCAGCCGTGTTGACACAGCAGCAGCATCTATATTGCCCGGTATTGCAAAGCACGGGATCCCCTTGATTGCCGCGAGCAGCTCGTCCAAAAGCCCTGGCCCTGAATGGTCCACAATGTCCCCTGCTATGAATATCGCGTCATATTTATTGCGGGCGGCCAGCGCCTTAATCTTGGCAAGCGCGCGCTTATCCCCGTGCAAATCAGAAAACGCGAGCACCCTTAGCATAGCGGACTCACTTCACGAGCGCCTTTATTCTCTTTTCAAGGTCCTCCTTAAGCGCGGGTGCGATGAAGTTCTTGCTGTAAGCGTCTGCCTTTGCGGCAATTGACACCTTTGCGGCAATCATCCTTGCAACCTTGCCACGGTATGCCTTCTTCATCCCCCTAAGGGCAGGGTGCAGGAATATTATGCCGTGCTTGGGAGGCCTGGTATGCGCCGTAAGGTGCATAAACAGCGCTTTCTCAGCGCCAAGCACCTGTATGCTGCTTGCTGGCAGGTTTGCAAGCCTCTTGAGGCCCTTCGCCTCAACGATAAGCTTGGTTGCGAGCGCCGTGCCCAGCAAATATGAGAGGTTCCTTGCAATCGCCTCAACTTTCTTGTTCCTGTACTGGTCAAGGTATTCGCGGAGGTCATACATCTCCCGCAGGCGCCTTGCAAATTCCCTTAGCGCCTCAAGGTCCTCCTTGTCCACCTTTGCGCCTATTGACTCGCCTATGGGCACACACTTGCGCGCTTCCTCGTTTAGGCTATTGATGCTCTTTGGGTCATCCTTTGAGTATTTCTCCACAACCTCTAGGTACACACGCCGGTCATCAGTGTCCTGGAGCTCGGGGAGGTATATTGAGTACCAGTTGTGCAGGTGCTCAAACATTACGTTGAGCACGTGGTCCAGGTCGTCTATCGTGAGGGAAGCTTGCTGTACAAAATCCTCTGTGGTGTAAGCGTTCCTGAGCTGGTCCTTTACTTTTTTCAGCAGCTCATCACGTGAAATTGCGCTCATAAGTAGGGTTTTGGGCAGGCAAATTAATTAAGTTTCCATATCTATTATGGGGCTATGCACGAGAAGCTTTTCAACATACTCGCAAAGCGTGCGGTCATAATCCCAACTTCTGAGATTTACAACCCACTTGCAGGGTTTTATGATTATGGCCCTGCGGGCGCAGCAATCCGCCAGCGCATAATTTCGCTTTGGCGCGAGATTTTCATAAGGCAGGACGGGTTCCTTGAGATTGACGGGGCGAGCATACTGCCCGAGCAGGCACTGAAGGCAAGCGGTCACGTTGAGAACTTCAACGACCCGCTTGCGGAGTGTATGTCGTGCAAGCGCAGGTTCCGTGCAGACCACCTGGTAGGGGAGTCGCTTGGGGTGGACGCCACGCATATGTCAATTGCCGAGATGACTGAGGCAATCGCACAGAACGGGGTTAAATGCCCGGTGTGCGGTGCAGCAAAGTTCGGTGAGGTCAAGCCTTTCAATATGATGTTCCGTGTGGATGTGGGCTCGGTCAGTGGCCAGGCAGGGTACCTCCGTCCGGAGACTGCCCAGAACATATTCACGGCATTCAACAAGATATTCAACACTCACGGTGCAAAGCTGCCGATGGGCATCGGTCAGGTCGGCAGGGCGTTCAGGAATGAGATTTCACCGCGCAACGCAGTGATGCGTGTGCGCGAGTTCACGCAGATGGAGCTTGAGTATTTCTTTGACCCTGAGGAGGACGACAGCCATCTGCTTGAGAAAGTGAAGGGCGTGATTGTCCCGCTCCAGACACGGCAGCAGCAGCGTGAGGGCAAGGATTTTGTGCCCATATCGCTGGGTGACGCATACGCATCAGGGGATATCCCGCTGCGTACGGTGGCATATTTCATCGCAAAGGAGCAGCAGCTGCTCAATGCGCTCGGCATAACTAATTTCAGGGTGCGCCACCTGATGGAGGATGAGACGCCCCATTACTCAGGCGGCAACTATGACGTTGAGATCCCGACCAAGTTTGGATGGGTTGAGGTGATAAGCCTCGCATAC
>JAOAKR010000003.1 GCA_026419815.1 Microcaldota archaeon
AGATGTGTATAAGAGACAGGCTTATAGGCCTGTGGGAGAGCACGCAGATGTCGCGCATATTGACCGGAATAATTGCAGGTGCCGTAATCGGCCTTTACATAGTGCTCCTGCTCAACGAGATGCTCACAAGCCGCAAAAAATGACCTGCGCGCACGGTTGGGGGCCGGCAACCCTTCTCCCGGCCCAGGCAAGGCGCACCCCATACCCACTGCTATTGCAATTTTATGCCGCCAGTATGGCCTGTGTTTTGCACGTGTGAAGCCCCTTTCACACACCCCTGCCGGCACATTTCATATTGATGGGGTTGAAGCAGCACTCCCGAAAGCCTTTTTAAGGATTTAGGGCCCTAATCCACCATGCTCCCGTTCAGGGACACTTCTGAAATCAGGCTCCCACAGAGCCCGCTTGAGCAGGTGATCGGCCAGGAACACGTGCTTGAGATAGCAAGCATAGTGGCCAGGCAGAAGAGGCACCTGCTGCTCGTCGGGCCGCCAGGCACCGGGAAAAGCTTCATCGCAAACACCATCTCATCAATCTTGCCCCGCCCAACACAGCAGATTGCAGTGCTCGCCAACCCCGAAAACCCGGACCGCCCAATACTTGAGGTGAAGACTGCCGAGGAGATAGAGCGCGAGCGCCGTGAGAAAGCAAAGGCGCGGCTTTTGGACCCGCGCGATGTGCCGTATTACGTCTCAGAGAAGCTCGGGTTCAGGTGCCGCAAGTGCGGGACCATAAGCGACCCTGACTCAAACATCTGCCTGTACTGCGGCGCGGAGAAGTACAGAAAGTCGCGCAACCTGGAGGATGTTGTTGCAGAAGTGCCGCGCCTGAGCAGGGATGACAAGATACTGTTCAAGAGGCCCGGCCCGGACGGCAGGGAGGAGGAAGTGTTTTACGAGCGTGTTGGGAACAAGGTTAAGATGTATAAAAACACCGGCAAGAACGGTGCCGATGAGCTCAGGAAGGTAATCGTGCCGCTTGAGCGCAAGGTATTCGTGCAGGCCACAGGCGCAAGCGAGTCTGAGCTTCTCGGGGATGTGAGGCACGACCCCTACGGGGGCCACCCCAACATCGGGATACCGCCACACGAGCGTGTGATACCTGGTGCTGTGCACGAAGCGCACGAGGGTGTGCTGTTCATTGATGAGCTCTCAACACTCGGTGAGCTGCAGAGGCACCTGCTTACCGCAATGCAGGAGAAGAAATTCCCGATAACGGGCAGGAATTCAACAAGCACAGGAGCGGCGGTACGGGTTGATAATGTGCCCTGTGATTTCATACTTGTGGGCGCAGTGAACATAAACGATGTGCAGTCTCTGCTGCCTCCTTTGCGCTCGCGCATAATAGGTTCCGGCTATGAAGTCCTGCTCAACACAGTTATGCCTGATACCGAGCAGAACAGGTCTAAGATGTGCCAGTTCATCGCCCAGGAAATCGTGAAGGCGGGAAACATACCCCACGCAACAGCCGAGGCGTGCGAGCGCATAATATCAGAGGCGCGCCTGCGCGCAAGGCAGATTGATGCCAAGGACGGCCTCTCGTTGAGGCTGCGCGAGCTCAGCGGCATAATCAAGATGGCCGGCGATATCGCCATACTTGAAGGCGCACAGCTGATAACACACGAACACATAAAAAAAGCTGTCCTGCGCGCGCGCTCAATTGAGGAGCAGCTGCTTGATTCTTACGGGAGCGCTTACCGTGCAGGCATGAGCGATTACGGCCATAAAAGGAGGCCTGGCTATTCAAGCGAGGTCCGTTAGAGGGGCGCTTCCGCCCCCTCTCACCCCCCGCAACCTAAGTGCGCGCGTTGCCCCAGTTATGGGGCCACATATTAGAAACATTTAAATATCAATTCCCTTCCAACAGGAGCATAAGGTGCTTATATGCAAAGTATAAACGCACAAAGAACACTGCCGCAGAAAGCAAGGGAAGCGGCTAGGATAGCCGCATTTGCGGGTATGCTGGTTGTTGCGCCGGCATTTACATCGTGTGGCACTTCCTCAAATATCCGCAGCGGTGCTGCCGTTGAGGAGTACCAGCTGGAGAAGGGCGCGGTTGCCAAAAAGGCCATATGGGAAGGCGTGGTCGGCGCAAAAGCAGATGCCGTAGCGCAGGAGAAGAAAGCCAAGGAATGCAAAGAGTATACTGATGTGTGCAAGTCAATAAAGGAGGACGCGCGCAAATCCAAGGGAAAACTGCTTGAGTGGCTGAGGGCAGCAGAGCTTCTTGAAAATTTCATTGACAGGTATCCACAGCATATGGACCTGCTTGAGAAGGTGGGCGATCGAGCGAAAGAAGGCAAGCCGGAGCAGGTTGTTGAGGCGCTCAAGAATGCCATAGCAAAGGCTGTTGAGAGGGAGCTTTAGGTGGTTATGATGCAAAAAAGTGAAACTGTTATGCAAAAGCAGAAGGCACGTGGTGCAAGCCCGTTTATGAAGATGCTCGCTGCTGGCACGATAATGGTTGCGGTGGCATGTGGCGGCAAGCAGGAGACACCCTCCGCTGGCAAGCAAGCAGCAACCCCTGCAAGCGAGATGGTATGCCGCATGCCCAACAAAGATGACGTAGTGCTCAAGTCTATCGTTAAGGCGAGTGAGGGCCAAGTATGTAAGGAGGGTGCCAAGACTGTTAGCAAACCAGAGAAGGTATGCGAAGGCACCGCGTGCGCAGAGGTACATCCCGCAGAAAAAGAGGCTTCAGCAAAACCAGAGGCGAAAGCAGAGAAGCAGAAGGACAAGAAGGAAAAGCCACAAGTGTTTAGCATTGAGAGCATCAACATCCCCCAAATTCCAAAAGAGCCGAAAACACTTGAGGAGCTTAAGATGAAGCCAGAGGACAGGAAGCGGCTGAAAGAAGACATTGCAGCGCTTGAGAAGGAGCTCGGCATAAAGAAATAGTTTTGAATTTTTGGCCCTTATCCTTTTTAATGAGGGGCCAGATAACGGATGATGTAACCAGCTTTTATTCAAATTACCCCTACCCAAGCATCAGGTTCCCGTTCGGGAAGAGGCACCGCCAGTTTGTCGGCAAGCTCATCTCATTATGGGGGTTCAGCCCTGAAAGCATACGGGGGAAAGAAGTTTTGGATGCTGGCTGCGGAACAGGCGAGAAGGCCTTGCTGCTCGCGCATATGGGCGCACAGGTGACAGCAGTTGACATATGCCAAAAGCAGGTTGAGCGTGCATATGGGCTTGCCAAAATGCATAACCAGGACATCCACTTTGCAGTTGCAGATGTAACACGGCTAAGCTTGAACCGCAAGTTTGATGGAATATTATGCTCAGGCGTGCTGCACCATACTGCCGACCCGCACGGCGCGTTCCGCAGGCTGTGCGCGCACCTCAAGCCGGGCGGCCGCATCATAGTGGGGCTTTACAATGCGTACAGCCGTGTGCACTACCGTGTGGTGCGTGCGGCACTGCGCACAGCATTTAGGGGAGACCCGGGCCGCATAATGTCATTCATAGCTCATAATCCATTTGCAGCTCCCCTGCGCACAGCATCCTTGCCGACGCTTTATGACAGGTATGCAGTGCCGCACGAGTCTTACCATACCCTCGGCGAAGTGAGGAAGATGTTTGCTGAAAATGGGATTGAAGTGCACGCAATCTCCCCAGAAGTGTGCGGTCCGGACACTATAACTCAATTGTGCTGGCTGTTGCAAGGGAAATCGTTCTTCTTCGTTTCAGGAGTAAAACTTAGCTGAACATTTTTTCAACGATTGCCTTTATCTTTGCCGCATCATACGTGAGCTTGATGAACCGTGTCTGGCCGCGCGTCCCCTTGCCTGAAGATGTGAGTGCAATCAGGCCGAGCATATCAAGATCGTGCAGGTACTCAGAGAACCAGCGTGCAGTGCGCGGAGTTATGCCAAGCTGCTTGCAGGCAGAAACATAGCTGTCATACACTTCACCGGATATGAAAACATCCTGCCCGTCATCACCCAGCTTCCTGTAGCTGCTGCCCTTCAAGTGCAGCAGGGACATCCCGTAAAGCGCAATCTGCTCGTGCTGCGGCAGCGTGGTGATCGCCTCGATCACAAGCTCGTCATCAACACTCTTGCGCGCACTGTCAACGTGCGCATCGGTGACGCGCTCATCACCGTTATCGTTCGCTATGACGCCCGCCTTTTGCAGCAGCTTGAGCGCATACCTCGCATCACCTGTCTCGCGTGCGGCAAGTGCCGCAGACATCTGCAATGCTGAGTCATCAACCGCCCCCTCAATGAAAGCGACAGATGCGCGCTGCCTCAGTATCTCATAAAGCTGGTTTGCGCTGTAAGGCCTGAATATTATTTCCTTCTCATAAAGGGCGCTCTTGCTGCGCGGGTCCAGCCTGTCCTTGAAGTGCAGCCTGTTTGAGATGCCCATTATTGAGATGCTGCCCCTCTCAAGCTCATCATTGACACGTGTCATAGTGTATACAAGGTCATCAACATCCCTTACAATGTCAATCTCGTCAAGCACGATGATGAGGTGCGTGTCAGACTCCTCAACCCACTCAAGCATGCTCTCATAGAGCTTTGAGAGCGGGTACCCCATCTTGGCATCGCTCTTGCACACCTCATTCACAATCTTGAATGTTATCTTGTAGCGGGAATCATAGATCCTGCAGTTCATATACTTCATTACGGCGTTCCGGTTCATGCTGTTGAACTTTTCCATAACGAGCCGGGAGCAGCAAGTCTTCCCGGTGCCAGTCTTGCCGTACAAAAACACGTTCTTAGGCTTCGCGCCCTTCAGGGCGGGAGCCACCGATTTCATTATCGCCTCAATCTCTGCCTCCCTGTGAGGGAACACATCCGGCACATAGTGCGGGGAAAGTGCGTTCATATCCTTGAACACGCCGCCCTTTTCCATAAGCTCCTCAAAGGTAAGCATGGCTGATTTTCAGGGCGGGAAACTATATATGCTTAACTTCCACTATTGGTTTTAACGTCGGAATTAGTGGAACTGCGCCACACGGTGGCGGCGTAGGGGGTTTCATATTTATATTCTTTATTGCGGAATTACCTCTGGTGGTAATATGGGTATACTGCAGAAGTTTTCTGATGCTCTTGGGCTCGGAGGCAAGGAGATGAACGTCCAAGAATACCTTGACAGCGAGGACCTGGAGAACCTCCACGACGCGGATGAGGAGGCAGCAGCATATGTCAAGCCGGTTGCGCTTGAGAACGTGAACGTAATCACGGAGATAAAGGAGGAGCTTAGGAACGGCAACCTCATACTCCTTAACATTACGCCGATGCTGAAGAACGAGAAGGTGCTCACGCAGGTGATTGACAAGCTCAAGGATTATGCGAAGAGCATACGCGGCGACATAGCGAGGATTGACAACGAGAAAATCCTGCTTACGCCCGCGAAGATGAAGATTGTCAAGAGGAGGAAGTAGCAAATTCCTAATTTGTTTTGGCCTTGCGCGCAGCAGGCCTTTTGCACTCGCCTAGCTTGCGCGCCGCCTCTTTAAGCACGCACATAATCGCACGCACCTCCTTTTGCTCAGCATCGCATCTTGACAGCAGGTTGCGGAATGCCTTCCTGCTTTTGGCAGGGTTGCGCAAGTGCGTGCGCACTGATTCGGCAATCTCGGCGAAATATTCTTCGGCGCATTTTAGCATTGCCTCATCAGCGCCAGCTTTCTCAAGCGGCACCCTCCCCTTCTCCCGCAGTGCATAAAACAATATTGCCGCGGCATTTGCAAGGTTGAGTGAGGGGTACCCTTCGCAGGTTTCAATGAATACTGCCAAATCTGACTTGATCACGAGATCGCGCGGAAGCCCGAAGTCCTCCCTCCCGAGCAAAAGCACCGCGTTTGAAAGATCCAGCCCACTTTTTGAGAGATCGCCGAGCGCAATCGGCCTTACGAGCCCGCCCTTGCCCTTGTCAAGCGATGCAGTTGCCGCAATCACCGGGTACCTGCCCTTTACTGCCTTCTCAATAAAGTCGGTTATGTGTGCGCCCTCAAGTATGCCCTTTGCACGGCGCGCGTATTTTTTTGCCTCAAATCCAAGCGGGGCGATCGGGCGCACAATCCATAAATCCGAAAGCCCAAAGTTTGCCATAGCGCGGCATACCATCCCAACATTTATGTCATATATGGGCTCAACGAGCACAACACGCATCATTTTTGCCACCCGTTATTGCGCGCAAGCACAACACATCACCTTCCTTTCACCGGCCGGCCCCCACAGCCTCATCACTCGTGCAGGCGCAGCTCAACCACGAATATCTTCTCAAAGAACAGCGCCTTCTCCGCCACAACCTCCCACGTATAGCCGAGCCTAATCGCCTCACTGCGGTATCTTCCGTATTCCCTATCCGAGGCACCGATCAGAACCGCACCTCCCTGCTCAAGCCGTTCTTTTGCCTCATTCAGGAACCTGATGATCACATCACTGCCGCCTTGCATATGCGTCCACGCGATGTCGCGTGGCTCGCTGTCGTCAAGGTAGGGGGTATTGAATGCTATGAGGTCAAATTTGCCAGGGATGCTGCTGAACAGGTCGCTCACAATGAATCTGGTGTTGCTGCGCTTGACGCGTGCGCGCGCCTCATCAACCGCTTCCTTGCTTATATCTGCGCACACAATCTCATCTGCGCTCCCAATGCTTTCGGCCTGTATGCCCGAGCCGCACCCCATATCAAGGAACCTCCTGCACTTGCGGGAGGACAGCACTTCTGCAAGCAGGTATGAGTCATCAGACGGCGGATATACTGCCATGCTGGTTTTTCAGTGCGCTTAATTAAAAATATTGGCTGCGATTTGTGCATATGCAACAGAGTGTTTGCAAGCCAAAGATGCCGAAAGCGGCTGCACGCACAGAGTTCGCACAGGTGCAAGCGCGCACGTTCGCGAGCCCCGAGGAGTTTATGAGGCACGTGGAACGGGCCCTGAGGGCGCACAGGATGTCCAAGGGCGCGTCCAAGCGCATACTCAAGTTTTTTGGGGCATACCTGCACTTCCGCCAGCAGGAAAATGAGATAACTGAGCGCACGTATGAGCTGCTGTCAGGCCTACTTATGCGGGCACTATCGCACCGGCAGCACCGTGCCCCTGAGAAGATAATCAGGGACATCAAGCAAGGGGCTGGGGAGTAGTTGCCCCGCCAGTAGCCTTAACCGGAGGGATACAAATGAAAGTGGAAGTTAGGAAGACAAGCTTAGGCAACATCCTTGAGGCAAAAATGGTCAAGGGTGACTGCATATACGCTGAGCCGGGTGCAATAATCTCGTCAAGCGGCGAGATTGAGATAAGCAGCGAGCTTGCAGGCGGCCTGGCGTCAAGCGCGCTCAGGATGATAGGCGGCGGAGAGAGCGTATTCATAAACAAGGTAACCGCCCAGCAGAATGCGGTGCTGCAGCTTGGGACGGCAATCCCAAGTGAAATCGCTGAGGTGCCGCTTGATGGCGGGATGATACTTGGCGACGGCGTCTATCTTGCACACACGGGCGACATAAAAATATCATCAAAATTCGGCGGGCTTACAGCGCTGAGCGCAGGCGCCGGCTTTATGTTCCTGCACGCATCGGGCAAGGGCACGCTTTACATAGCTGGCGGTGAGGCACTGCTCAAGAAAGTGCTAAAGAAAGGCGAGCAGTTCTTCGTTGATAATGCTTGCTTCGTCGGTGTTGAGGACAGCGCCCAGATTGACAAGTTCATCGCCGGCAAGAACCTGATGAGCAAGCTTGCGGGAGGCGAGGGCATAATGCTAAAGATAACTGGCCCTGCCACAGTGTATTACCAAACTGAGAGCCCGGCATCGCTTGCATCCTACCTGGCGAAGTATGCTAAGGGATGAATGGGCGGATGCACATTACTGGTTTTGCTTTATTTTCTTCACTTCCCAGATGTACTGCCCCCTCGTGGTTATGGGCGTAATGCTCACACGCAGGCCGTGCGGGCCCAGGTATTCGTTGAGCTTTGTCTCCAAGTCATCAGGAATCGGGTCGCAGCTTGTCCACGTGCACACCTCTTTGGTGAGTATGCAGTCGTAGACCGTATCTGCATCAACATCAGACATGCCCATGCCCATCAATAGGGCCATATACTCTTCCTTAGCCATATAGCACCACTCCGTATGCCTATCGCGGGAAACTTTTATATATGCGATTTTGCCGAACTCGGCACCCGGCCAACCACACAATCAAAATAAATACTATGCGCCCTTAATTACTGCCGGGTGCACGCGGTGAGAATTGCAATACTCGGCGATTTCCATTTTGGGTATGACCGGTTTTACGACGACAGCTTCATACAGGCTGCGCGCGCCCTGAAAGCTGCCTGTGATAGTGCAGACCTTATCCTTGTTGCAGGCGACATATTTGACGAGCGCGTGCCTAAGCAGGAGACGATCGCAAGGGCATTTGAGGTCTTTTCGCAGGCCACAAAACCCGTGCTTGTGATTGCAGGGACGCACGAGCGCAGGCCGCAGGGTTTCGTCAACCCTGTTGAGCTCCTGTGCAAGGCAGGGTTTGCACAATCGTGCCACGCGCGTTCGTGCATATTTGAGAGCAACGGCGAGAAGGTTGCAGTGTACGGACTTGCCGGAGTCCCCGAGGAATACGCAAAGGCTGCAATTGAGAAGCTTGCGCCCACTCCTGTTGAAGGGGCATTCAACATATTTATGTTCCACCAGAACGTGAAGGACCTGATGCCTGCCGTTGAGCACGGCCTTGCGACAGAGGACCTGCCGAAGGGGTTCGGCCTTTACGTGTGCGGGCACCTGCACAAGAATTATGAGCTGCGCAAGGACGGCGTGCACCTCCTTGTGCCAGGCAGCACCGTGCTAACGCAATTGCGGAGGGAAGAGGTGCGGAAAGGATTTTACTTATATGATACTGCGAAGAGGGAGGCCACCTTTGTGCCCATAGACACGAGGCCGTTCATTTACCGCGAGCTCACGCTCGGTAAGCCCGCAGACCTGAAGGCAGCTGTGGAGGCCGAGCTCTCGCGCATTGACCCCACAGGCAAGCCCATAGTGCGCATAGACATATCCTCTGAGGATTTTTCTGGAATTGACTTGCGCGCCCTGTCCTCCTTGCAGGAAGCGTATGCCGGCAAGTTCATCCTCAGCCTTAACATTGCCGGTGCAGAGGCCGGCCTTGAGAGGGACTCGCTCACACCAGTGGCAGGGCACGCGCAGGGGGCAACGGTGCGGGAGCGCGGCCTTGCCGTGCTTAAGAAGGTTGTTGAAAAGAACGGCCATAATTTCGGCAATGTTGAGGAGCTGTTTGAGCTCGCGTGCGATGCGAGCGAGGAGCAGTTCCGGGAATATATCATCTCAATGGCTTCAGGCAAGCACAGCGGCGGCTCGGATGCGAAAGCGCGGCCGCCTGAGAATAAGGTGTTATGATGGCAACAAAAGAAAAGGGAAACTTGCTTGGCTCGGTGAAATCTGACATAATCGCCGGGTTCGGCATAATAAGCGACTCAATAAGCAGCGGCACGCAGCTCTCACTCTCAAAGGGCTGGCTGCTGCTCAAGTATCTTGTGATGACATTTGTGGTGGCGTTTGCATATGTGATGCTGGCCAGCGTCCCGTATATGGGGCACACAATATTTATCCCAATCTCACTCCTTATACTGATGTTCCACCACGAAATGCTGGGCGTGCCTGCAAGCGACCGTGCAAGGCTCGCCAAAAATGCCTTCCTCACCGCAATCCTGCTTGCAGTGGTATTTTACCTGTTTGCGTTTGCTGCAGCACCTCCGGCTGAAAGTGGTGGCGCATTGAATGCCACTGTGCAGGCTAATAGCTCGCCCAATGAAAGCGCAGCGGATGCTGCACCGCAAAAATTAGGCGGTAGTGATGGGCCGCAAGCACAGCAGCACGGCGCGTCAATCCCAGCAATAATTGCCTCATCACTTTCAATATTCCTGTTTGCGCTGTTCGCATTTATGCCCGTGTATATGGTGAAAGCGGGCGCGCAGTTCACACAGGCCGCCAAGTCATCATTCAAGTTCATAAGCAGAAACTCAATGAAGGCAATGTCATACCTGCTTCTCCTCCTGCTCTCATTCTCGGCCATCTCCTCATTGCCGGCTGCAATCGGGCTTGCACCGCTCTCAGCAGTAATATTTATGCTGCTTGGCTATGCATTTTTCGTATTCGCATACGCATTTTGGGAGAGGTGCCGCCCGGCATAGCCTTAAAAGCATAGCCGCATAACCATAATCGGTGTACATATGAAGTTCGTGGCAAGCGCAGGCATTGGCCTGCTATTGGCGATAGTGTTTGCAATAATCCCAACACTGCTTTCCTACATCCCGTTTCTTAACGTTGCTGTTGGGGTATGCACTTGCGTGCTGTGGCCGCTCGCAACACTTGCTGCGGGGTATGGTGCAGCATCCTTTGCGCAGCTCAAGAAGGATGATTGGACCGGCCTTGCAACTGAAGTTGCAGTGCTCTCGCTCGTGTATTCCGTGATCGCACTTGTGATAAACCTGGTGGTAGTCGCATTGGGCTTTGGCACAAGTATGATTAGCGGGAGCGATATGCTGTCCTCTGGCGCATTTGCAGGATTAGGCGTAGTTGCCTCAATATGCGGCCTACTGACCAACTTCATGATGACGTTCGTGGTCTCATTTATAGGTGGCCTCATATTTATGGTGACCAAGAAATAATCAATTTTTATTTCTTTTTGCCTAATCGTTCCTGTGGTAAGCAATACTATTCTTTACGGGCTCGCCAACATATTTATTGGCGTTTTGCTTTACGCAGCGTTTTCAACATATGTGCCAGGCTACTTGCTTGAGATGGGGATGCCTTGCACATCCGGAGAGGGGCTGACCTGCTCTGCATTCCTTGGCATTGCAGAAACTGTTTCGCTCATAATATCGGTTGTGGGGCTCGGGCAGCTTGTGTATTGGGCGATATTTGAGCGCGGCAAGGATGTTTCGGTGAGCGTGAGTTCCAGCATAGATGCACGCGCGCGCACCGAGCCACCGCCAAGGGGCTTCCGGATATGCCCAGAGTGCAACCTTGCAAACGATACCACCGCAAAGTTCTGCAAGGAATGTGGGGCACAATTAGTGAAAAAGGAAGGGAGGAGTGGCGCAGCAAATGCCAAATGATAAGCACACCCGCCCACAGTCTCAGCTGCCTTTCAGTGTGTTGTTATTGTTCTCATAACAGGAGTTGTTAGCCAATGATGCGAGGAGTTGTACAAATGGCAGGCGCAGGCAGGAAAGATGCGTATGGTGAGGGCAGGTACCTATGGGTATGCCTGTCAAAGCAGCTATCAGAGCAGGTCCCAGTGAACGGTAAGTCAGAATTCTGCGAAAAGAGAGGGTGCAAGGGCCGTTGGAGGACTTTTGATGCCAAAAAGCCCCAGCCCGATTGCCTGCTGGCATCAGTAATCCTTATGGAATCAATAGACCCAGAATAAGCCCAATTTTCCCAAAGCAATAGCTCATTTTTCCCCAACAAGCTCATCTATGAGCACGGTTGCGTAGCTCCCCTTCTGCAGAGCAAACTTGAGCCTGACAACCCCGTTCCCCATATCAACCGCGTCAAGCCCAATTATGGGCGCGTAAAGTGTCCTGTATCCGCCGCGCACATCAGATCTCCTGAAGCTTTCACGGCTTATCCCGTACTCGTCAAGAATTGCCTGCTTATACTTGTTTACGGCCCGGCACTCGGACCCTACAAGCAGGCCAACCGTAAACTCTCCACCTTCAACATTAATGTCCGCAAAGCCGAACTTGTTCCTGCCGCACGCGTATTCGCCCTCAAGCACGCCTGTCTCGCCATCACGTATGCGCATCTCAAGCTCGCGGTTGAACACCAAGGACTGCAACGCGTGGACGCACAGCTTGAACAGCCGGGCGTTTGAGCGCACAAACCTCTCTGCACCCATCTTCCTGCTCTGCTGCAGCATCCGCTCCTCCCACCTGTCAAGCCCCACCTCCTCAGGGAAATACTCAGAAACCGCACCCTCATAATCGCCCTTAAGCACCTTGAGCCCGACCGTTGCAGTGTTCTTCCTCATACTGCCAAACCTCTGCTCCCCGAAATAGTTTGGGAATCTGTCAGCTGCATTCCTCATCACGTCAGCCGCAGTGAAGCTGCAATCCCTCAATGTAATGTCAAACATATTGCCGGCCATATCCTCGCCCTTTATCCACCTGGCCGCACGCCAAAACGCCATCACCTCAATATCCTTTATCCCCGACAACTTCTCAGAAACCGCTGCGCCATCCTCGCGCGTGTTTATTGAAAACACCTGGTATGCAACCGCATTCCTGTCCTTTATCCCGGCATAGTTCACCCGCTTCTCGCCCACGCGCAGCCTCTTTGCAATCTCACGCGCCAAGTCAAGGGTATTCCAATTAACCTTCTTCACTGCAACCCATACAAACGGCCCCTGTGCGGCAGGGTCACTCTTAGCCACAGATGCACTCCCCCCGGTTGCAAGCATCTCGTCAACAACAAAATCCTCCGGATATGCCTTAAGCCTGTACAATCAATTCCCCCTTTTTTTGCCCACATTTACAATGCAAAGCCTTTTTTATTTGTGCCGGGCAGGGCTATTAAATCTTAGTGCCCTATTGGTTTGCATGGAAACGTTCCACAAGCTGTTCATAATCGCGCTCATAATTGCGCTTGCGGCAATTGCAACCACTATGTTCGGAGAAACTCTGTGGGGCACACTGCCTTTAGCAGTAGGCATAATCGGTGCAGCAGGGATTGTGATTGCAGTAGCCGCCTATGTGGCGCCCAAATTCATCTAGCCATCATGCACATCCCAATATCGCCCCATCCTAAGCCGCAGCCGCTTTAATCCCTTTGCCTATTCCTCTAAGTTTTGCTCCAAC
>JAOAKR010000041.1 GCA_026419815.1 Microcaldota archaeon
GGGTGAGCACGCAGATGCTGAGCATCGCAAAAGAGCTGCTGAACCAGAAGAGGAGCCTGTGGAAAAGGGCAGATGCAGACTAATAAGGAATGAGTGCAAGTTGCGCACACCATATGCAACGTGGACAGATGCGGACTAGTAAAGGAGTATTTTTTCGCTGAAATTCATTTTCAAGAGCTCAAGCACGCACATAACCGCAACAATGCTTGCAAGCATAACATACCACTCGGTTATCCCCAGCGGTACAGTGTGCATGGCCCCGGAGATCGGCCCATAAACAGCAATGAGCTGGGCGATAAATGATACAAGAACCATTGCGATAAGGAATTTATTGGTAAGGATTTCCTTGAAGAAAGGATAGCGGGTGCGTATTGAAAACACAATGGCAAGCTGGACCACTACCATATATGTAAAAACGGCTGTCTGCACGGTATTATCCCCATACCCATACTTGGGCATAAGCATAAACATTAGGAGCGCCGGGGCCGCTACTATTGCTGCAAGCAGTGCCAGCTGTACTATAACCTCCTTGGTGAGCAGGTGGTGTGCCCTTTTTTGGTGCTTTTCCATTATGTCCCGTGGCGGCGGGTCCATACCCAGCGCCATTGATGGCAAACCATCTGTAAACAAGTTTATCCAAAGTATTTGCAATGGAAGAAGTGGGAGTATGGCAAGGCCAATCCCGATGGCTGCCGAAGTCAGGGGCATAAGTTCGGCAAGTGTTACAAGCATTACAACACCTACAAGCGCAATGTTGGTTGCCAGCAGGAAATAAAGGAACTTGCGGATGTTTGAGAATATCGTCCTCCCTTCCTTTACAGCCTCAACGATAGTCGCGAAATTGTCATCAAGCAGAACGATGTCCCCCGCCTCCTTTGCAACATCAGTCCCCTTGATGCCCATCGCAACACCAACATCAGCGAGCTTGAGTGCGGGCGCATCGTTCACGCCGTCACCAGTCATCGCCACAATCTTGCCGCTGCGCTTGAGCGAGCGCACTATGCGTATCTTCTGTTCCGGTGAAACGCGCGAGAACACCTTGATTTCCTCAATGCGCCTGTCAAGCTCGTCATCGCTCAGCCGCTCAAGCTCCTCCCCGCTTATGCAGTGCCTATGTGCATCGTTGCCACGCGGCAACAGCCCAATCTCCCTCGCGACCGCAATTGCAGTGCTCTGGTGGTCACCGGTAAGCATCTTGACCTCAATCCCGGCTTTTCGGCACACCTGGATTGCATCATAAACCTCATCACGCGGGGCATCGTAAATGGCAAGCATGCCCGAAAATACAAGGTCTGACTCGGCATCGTCCCTGTCGAACTCGCCCCCATCAAGCTCGACAACCTTATGCGCCACGGCGATCACCCGGTAGGCATTGTTTGCGTATTTCTCCATCTGTGCGAGTATGCGTGAGCGCAGCTCGCTTGTCAGCTTGACATGGCGCTCCCCAACCTCAACGTGCGTGCACCTTGCGAGCACAACTTCAACAGCGCCCTTGGTGCAGAACAGTAGCTTCCCATCCATCTTGTGGACGCTTGTCATTCTCTTGAGTGATGAGCTGAACGGGAACTCGGCAGCAACCGGGCACTTCTCAAGCAGCTTGTGCTTGCTTATGCCAACCTTTTTTGCAGTGAATAACAGCGAAACCTCGGTAGGGTCGCCAACGGGCGTTGCAGCCGCCTCAATCTCTGCCGTGGTGCAAAGCGATGAGTATGACAGCAGGTCCATTATGCGCTTGCTCGGGACAATTGGCTTGCCCGCACGCAACAGCGAGCCGGACTCGGTGTACCCGCTGCCTGTAACCTCAATCTCCTCATCCACAATCCATATCCTTCTGACTGCCATCTCGTTTTTGGTTATCGTCCCGGTCTTGTCCGCGCAAATTACATCAACGCTACCAAGCCCTTCAACAGCGAGCAGCCGTTTCACTACAGCCTTCTTTTTCGCCATGCGCTGCACTCCAATCGCAAGCGTTATAGTCACGACTATCGGCAGACCCTCGGGTATTGCGGCAACGGCAAGGCTTATTGAGAACATAAATGCGCTTGCCAATGCCTGGCCTATTACATAATACAGCATAAATACTGCACAAGCGATTGCCAATACTGCAAGCGCAATGCCCTTGCTTGAGTTGTCAAGCTCAGTCTCAAGGGGCATTTTTTCCTTCTTCGTCTTCACCGTGAGCTCGGCAATCTTGCCAAACCTCGTATTCATCCCTGTTGACTCAACTTTTGCGTAAGTGTGGCCCATTGAGACGGTGGTGCCAGAGTAAAGGGGATCCCCGTGGGCGCGCTCAACAGGCCTGCTCTCCCCAGTCAGTATAGCTTCATTAACCCAAATGGCATTTTTCCCGATGATTTTGCAATCGGCAGGTATCCTGTCGCCTTCCTCTAATATCACTATGTCTCCCGGGACAAGCAGCTCCGCATTAATAACCTTGATGGTCCCTTCCCTTATAACACGGGCCTTCTGCACGCTGATCCTCCTGAGGGCTTCAAGCGCCTTATTGGCGCGGTATTCCTGCAGCGAGCCGAGGATTGCATTGAGCACTACAATCGCCATTATCGCAAGCGAGTCCTCCCCCCTACCCAACGCGTATGATACGAGTGCCGATGCAATCAGCACCAGGATAAAACCAGATTTGAATTGGGAAATGAGGATTCCCACCCAGCCGGCACTTTCCTTAACCTCAACCGCATTAGGGCCGTACTGTTTCAGGAGAGCCTGAGCATCCGCCTCGCTAAGGCCCTTATGCGGTTCCATAATCCCCTTTTTGCCCCAACACTTTTTAACCTAACTTCCTTGGCGCGGTCCATAATGAACATTACCCTTGCTACATTACCTGTGCGGCTCACCTGCTTATGGGCGTGGTTCTTGGCGCCCATATGCTTCATAGTGCCGGCGATACTGCATTTTGCTTGCTTTGCTGCACCGCACTGCATTTTCACAGGGTTCTTCCTGCCGCAGGCGTTAGTGCCCGCTGTGCGCCCATCGCATCCCCGTGGCACCGGCTTCTTCCCGGCGCTTTTTGCGCCACTGCTTGCCCCCAATGCGGGTGCACCGCGCAAAACGTGATTGCCCCTGGCACTTTGGGCCGGCGGAATGCGCCTTATTGCCTTACGTGTTACCGGTTGCGGCCCAGGCAACAGTAGGCGCCGTTCAGCGGTTTTTGTTTGCAGTTTCCTGCGCTCACGCCTTTTGGGGGCAGGCTGGCGAAGGTCCATTGGGCCCGCCCCAGCGGTTGCCGTGGTGTCCTGCACCCAGGCATTACGCGCTTGCATTACTAATCCACTCCCATTCAATGTGGGTTTTAGCATTTTATGGGTAGGCGCGGTATCCCGCCCAACCACCTCACATTCAGCTGATGATGATGCCGAACTTGCAGGAACAGCCGAATGTGCAACGGTTGGCTGCTCTCGGGCAGCCAGCATTGCATCCCCAGGCGAAAAGCACAAGCTTTCCTGTGCTGTTTGGCGGGGCGGCCCGTCTTGGACTACACCGAGATGCCCTCCAGCCGTAATAGGGCTTGTAACAATGCTTTCCGGGGGAAAGTATGCGTTTTGCCCTGCATCCCTGCCAGCCGGTGAAGTGCCAAATTCCTGGCAGGCCTGCGGCAACGGCAGCGAGCCGCAGCATACGCTTGCAATTGCGGTATTGGCCCCGCCTTCCATTGCGGGTGGGGCTACGGCATAATGCATTATTTCGTGTGATGCCACCACAAGCCCGATGCTCTTGCGCAGTGATTCGTTGAGGGGCACGCTGCAGGAGGCACACTCAATAAGCGCGTTATTATCCTTTTTTTTCCCGAACGTATCAAATACCGCATAGATTTTTGCGCGGAGCAAAAGGGATAGCGGGGGCCGTATGTCCTCAAGGTACGGGTCATACTGCATCCTGAGCTCAAACTGCGAAGTCACTGCGATGTTTGTAAACCCAAGGAAGAATGGGCTTGAATTTACAATAGTGTACGGCAGCGTGCCGTTCACGTATCCTTGCAGCCCGCCGCTCGCGTCCTCGCTTATGTGTATGCCTTTGCCGCGTATTGATGTAACCCACGTGCCCAGCTCACCGCTCTTGAGCGTAACCTCAAAGTTGCGTGAGAGCACGTCAAGCAAATTTTCGCCGTACCTTGCGTAAACAGTATGGCTCTCGCTTCTCCCAATGCGGTCGCGCAGGAGTATGCGTATGGGTATCTGGTTATTTGCCAGCTGTTGCTTTTCTGTGAGGCAAGGTATAGGCATGCGGTTCGCATTAGGCCAAGCGAAATTATTAAGCTTGAACTTTCAAACACACATTATGGATGAGGAGCGCTCTGCAGGGGCGGTTGTGTTTTGCGAGGAAGCTGGTGTGCGGCGCTATCTTCTCTTGCAGTATGATGCCGGCCACTGGGATTTCCCGAAAGGCCATATTGAGGAAGGGGAAGATGCCGAGAGTGCAATGCTGCGCGAAGTGCGTGAGGAGACCGGCCTAAATGTTGAGCTTGTGCCCGGGTTTGAGTATGAGATTGATTACAAGTTCAAGGCCAAGTATGACAAGGGCAGGCTCAAGCACAAGGTGGTTGTGTTCTTCATAGCGCGTGCAGCATCAACACGGGTTAAACTGTCCCACGAGCACAAGGCACACCAGTGGCTCGGCTTTGGTGAGGCGCTTGCCAAGGCGACTTATGAGAACACCCGCGACGTGCTCCGCCGTGCAGATGAGTATTTAAGCTATCGCGGGAAAAGGCAGGATGGTGGCGGTTATGGTTGAGGAGATAACCCCTGAGAATTTCAAGAAAGCTATCAAGTCGCAGAGATACGTGCTTGTGGATTTTTGGGCGGCGTGGTGCGGCCCGTGCCTGATGATGGCCCAGGTGTTTGAGCAGGCGTCACGGGAAATTGGGAATGTGAAGTTTGCCAAGGTGAATGTGGGCGATGCACAGGCGCTTGCGCAGGAATACGGCATAATGAGCATACCTACGCTCATCCTGTTTGAGGATGGTGCGGAGAAGGCGCGCATAACCGGCTCGCTGCCGCTCGCAGCGATAAAGAAGTTCATTGAGAAAAATACCCAGTGATTCGCACTGCCTGGCAATCCCATCACTTCCCAGTTATCGCCTGTGCAGCACCCCATATTTATCTGCTCATCTGCAAGCGAAAATGCAATGAGCCAAAATTGGGTTTTTAAGTGTTGGCTGAGATGTGCTGGTGTGGTCATATGAGGCAGCATATCTTACTTTCGGCAGCCGCAATTGTCATAATGCTCCTGCTCAGC
>JAOAKR010000042.1 GCA_026419815.1 Microcaldota archaeon
CACACAATACGGTTGATGGGGGTTGCGAAGGGGCCGCTGGAGCCCCTTCGGCCGAGGTGGCAGAACCCGGTAATGCGCCAGACTCGAGATCTGGTGCCCGCAAGGGCTTAGGAGTTCAAATCTCCTCCTCGGCGCTTTTTTCCTTATAACTTACCTGTAAGAGTTGATTATTGACTGTGCCTTTTTGGCAACCATATCCCGCTTCTCCTCAGGCACTGCAACAAAAAGCATCCTTTTCTTCTCGGAGGCATCGCATATTGACTTGACAACTTCCGATATCTCTGACAGGTCGCGTATCTCAGACTTGCCCTTTACGGAGACGGTTATCGGCTTGTAGCTGCTGTACGTGTAGTAGCTCACTATTTCCTCAGGCGCAAGCCCACAAGAGGCGCACAGCTCATCCTCAAGCCTGGAGAGGAATTTCTCATCTATGGCGTTCTTAAGCTGCTCGGGGATCTCATAGCCGCGCAGCACCAGCGCCGCCTTGTAAAGCTTCCTCGCAACCAGGCGCCCTGCCAAGTATCCTGCCTGTGGGTGCCTGCCAAGCGACTGCAAGCACTCTATGTCAGTCATTTCTGCGAGCTCCTGCGCGCTGAGCACGCCGTCGCTATACGCCAGGTCCATAGCTTTCCTAAGCATCCCAGAGGATATGCCGACCGCCTTGTGCTGGTACAGCGCAGAAAACATCATAAACCGTGATACCACCAGCGACTCGGCCGCCTCAATCCCCTTCTCAGATATTAGCAATTCCCCAGAGCCGCTTACTGACATTGACGTGAGCAGGCGCTCATAGTCAAGCTTGCCGTACATCACCCCCGAATAGTATGAATCCCTCATAAGGTAATCTATGCGGTCTATCCCAAGGGTGCCGGTGAGCAGTTTGCCCTTGCCCTTTCCGGCAACGCACGCGGCAACTGCACTGGGCGATACGCCTGCGCGCTCCAGTATCTCCGCGATTTGGCCGTCCTTTATCTTTTTCTCTGAGAAGTATTCGTGGGACAGCCCTTCCTTTGCGAATATGTGCTCGCTCTCGTGTGAAAACGGGCCGTGGCCGACATCGTGCAGCAATGCGGCACACGCAATCTCAATGTCAAGCGGCTGCTCATTTATCTCGTAAAACCGCTTAGCAAGGAAAAGCGTGCCAAGCGAATGCTCAAACCGCGTATGGTTAGCACCAGGGTAGACGAGGTAGCCGAGCGCTATCTGCTTGATATACCTAAGCCTCTGCATCTGGGGAGTATCCATAAGCTGGATATCCAAATCTGACAGCTTGACGAAATTGTACAACGCATCCTTCACAAGCTTCATTTAGACCAGCTCATACCTGCCACGTGATTTCTCAATAACTTCGGATTCCTCAAGCATAAATGTGAGCACGCCCTTGCAAAGCGCCTCATCAAGCGATGTGCCCTTGCTGATCTCTGTAAGCGTTGAGCGCTTGTTCTCCTGCAGGAACTTTGATATTACTCCGTGCGCCTGTGAGAACTTTTGTGCAGTGAATATGTAGTATTTGGAGTCAAACCCCCGTATGCCTCGCACTTGCCCGCCCCTTATTTTTTCACGGAGGCTGTATGAAATGGATTTTGCGAGCTCGTCATTTTCAATTATTATGAAGCCTTGCTTCTCAAGCTGTGACAGCAACCCAGCGGTTGCCTTGCCCCCTTCGGGCTGCGGCTCACTAGCCTTGTCAGGTGCGCGCTCGCGGAGTGCAAGGCCATATGCGCCTTTCGGGATTGTATACACGCCTTCCTTTGAATATTTGCCGCCCTTGTATATGCTTACAACGCCCTTGTCAATCAGCGAGTGTAGGATTGCCTTCTCATTCTCAGAAAGCTCTGGAAGAATGTATGATGGGGCGCGCTGCTCAAACCTTACGGACACGAGGCGCCTGAGCAGGGCAAGCTCCTCTTGGGAAAGGCCGGCCAGCTGCTGTTGGGGCACGTCTGCACCCATTACAGGCTCATTGCTTGGCGCGCCTGGCTCAAGTATTGAGCTCCGTATCTTCTGTTTCAAGTGCTCCTTAAAAGAGGTCTTCCTGATGACGGCGAGCATCCCTTTTTCAAGAGTGACAACGTACACGTCCTCCCCTTCCTGGAACCCGGCGTTCTGGAGCTGGCCTTTCTTGACAAGTATGGCGAAAAACTCCCCGTCATATTCAACAATCTTCACGGGACCATCTCCACAACGTCGCCGCTGCTGCCCTGCTGTATGAAAACGCGGGCCGTGAATGAGTATACCTTTGCTTTGGGGCTGCCGCCCTGCATCCCAGCCTTGCCGAGTGCGCGTGCAAGCGCCTGCTCTTTGGTAAGGTGAAGGCTGCGTATCTCACGTGGAAGCAGCACGCCGGCATTTATGGGGCCCTCAACATATAGCCCATAACAGCCGTCATCACCAAGCACAGACAGGTCCTGGTGCGGGCCAGATACATTGCGTATCAGCGTCAGCTCAATAGTTAGGGCTTCAAGCTCCTCAAGCGTAATGTGCCTGTAGCGCGGGTCCTCGCTTGCCGCGGCAATTGCGCAGTCAATTGCGGCAAGGTTCAGCTGGCGAGTAGTCCCCAGGAAACCCATACTGCCGCGCAATGCACCTGACTTGTCAATGAGCGATACGAATACCCCGCACGCACCGGTGCGCGAATTGCCTGCGGGGATTGGGTATGAAACCCTCCCTTGTGAAAGGAACACCGCCAGTGATTTGCGTATGCTGTCAAAAAGCGGCGCAATGTCCTGCTTAAGCAAAAGCCTTTCTGCAAACCTGCTCACCGGCATGCTTTAGATTAGGCCCATAAATAATTAAATATACGCAAAACCCGGCGTTCAGCCTATAATCATCCTGAGAACTGCAACGCCAACTATTATAATAATCGCTGCGATTATGACGTGCTGCGGCTCAACCTTTATGCCGCCGCCAGTGCCCACATCAGTGAACCTCATAAGGCCTGCGCTTGATGCCGGTGTTGATATCCTGAATTTTCCCATATGAACCACCACTATTAAAATGGGTAAGAATAAAAATGTGATTACTTGTGGCCCTCCTTGGCACGCTTTAGCCGCTGCATCTTCTCCTCAAGCTCGCGCTTAAGCTCATCAACCTCGCTTTCCATAATGCTTATCTCATCGGCGGGCTTGGGCTTCTCACTTGGCGCCTCAGGCTTGGCGGCCACAACAACCTCCTTCTGCGGCTCAGCTGCCTGCACGCCGTCATCAGGATCTGGCAGCTTGCCTGCAAGGAACGTGTACACTACAAAGAACAGTGCTGCGGCGAGTATTATCCCGCCCACCACCAGCCACAAAGGCATGGTAGCACGGATTGCATCCGCAGCGGATATCTCCCCCGCAAACGCCGCAAATATTGACCCCAGTATGCCGCGATCTGGGCCGGTTGGCGCAGTTCCGCTGCCGCTATCCCCTGCACCGCTGCCTCCAGGCACTATCGGCTTGTTGCTGGCATTGGTAGGGGCTGGCTCGGGCTTTTCCAAGGCTTCAAACACAGTATCGCCAACTATCGCATACTTTGTTGACGCAACCTTGTACTTGCCCTTAACGTGCGGCGTGAACTTGGCCTCCCCACCCTTGCCTGTAACCAATGACACTTTTGTGCCGTCAGGCCATACAAGCGTGAGCACGATGCCTTTCAGTGGGTCGCTGTTAGTGTCAAGCACAGTAACCGTGACCTCGTCGCCCACATAGCCGCTTGCAGGAAGCACAACCTTTATGGTTGAAGTTCCCGTGGTTGCATTGCTTGGGGGCTTGGCAGGCACCGATGGGGTTGAAGGTGCTGTGGAAGTTGTATTGCTGGTCGCATTTGCTTTTGGCCTGGTATCCCTGTCCCTGTCTTTCTCCTCGTCCTGTGCGGTTACCGAAATTGCGATTGTGTCGTTAAGGCTGTGGTCTGGGGCATACACCGCAGTTATATGCGCAGTGCACGCCGAAGACGGTGCCGTGAACGTGTTCCCTGATATGGTGCCGCAAGTAGTTGTATATGCAACGTCGCTCGTAGCCCATCTGTTCCCGTATGCATCCTGAAGTGCGGGCGCAAGCGTAACCTGCTGTTTAGTTGTGACAGACGTCTTGCTCGCAGTAAGGTCAAGAGCCACTGGTGCACCAGGCGCAACACTAAGCTGCACGCTCCCGCTTACACCCAGGAATGTTGCCGTGACGGTGTGCGCCCCAGAGGAGTTCACGACCAGCACGGGCAAGTAAAGAGCGCCTGCATTCCCGTGCGACCAAGTGGCGGACATCGTAACATCCTCATCGTGGCCGTCATTGTAATGCGCAGCTGCGCTAAGTATAACCTCATCACCGGCAGTCGGGGTGGTATCAGACGCCTGCACAGTAACGGATACAACCGTGGGCATTGTGTTTATCGGTGATGAATCCAGCACTGGGCTCAGGGCTGTTGATTCACCCATCCCAAGTGAGACTGGCACCGATTTTGACACGTAAAACGGCGCCTCAAACGTGATGTCATAATCGCCTGGTGAAAGCTGAAGCGTGCCCGAACAGCCTGAAACCGCTCCAACAACTTCCCCAGTTGTCTGGATTGCCTTGACAACGCAGCCGCTTACCTGCTGGCCGCTTGTGTTTTTCACCGTAAACGATACCTGTGAATTGGGCACGAGCTGGAGTGCGCCTAAATTGAGGTTTTCCGCATCACCTACCTCGGCGGTGAAGTAGCCGTTGCTGTACCCTGCACGCACAATGTATAGCGTGTGCGGGCCGGAAACCCCTGTAATCGTGAACACGCCGGCTGCACTTGACTGTGCCTGGGATATCAGCACGTTGTCAGCGTCATAGGCATATACGGTTGCGCCTGCAACCGGGTTGCCAGTAGCAGCATCATTAAGCGTGCCCGTTATTGAGCCGGCGAATACCGCCCCAAAAATGGAAACCAGGGCAAGCAATGCAATTGCAATTGTCTTTGCTGCAGCCATCATAATCACCTGTAAAGGACGAAGTCCTTCTGGGCTTCGCCGGCAGTCGGCACGTAGAGCGTGTAAAGCGCCCTCGTGTAGTCCGGATGCGTCACCTCAAGCGTATACACACCCGCAGCGACTATGAGCTCATACGCACCCGTGGCGGAAGTGGTTGTGGTTGCAACAAGCGCAGCATTCCTGTAAGCCTTCACTGTTGCACCCTGGACCGCACTGCCGGTTTGGTTTGTGACCGCACCGTATATGCGTGCCATACGGGTGAGCACATAGT
>JAOAKR010000043.1 GCA_026419815.1 Microcaldota archaeon
GTGCAGTGCTGTTGCTTGCGCCCACCAAGCCGCTCGTAAGCCAGCACGTAAGGACAATAAATTCAACGCTTGACGGTGCCGAGGCGGTCGCAGTGACTGGCGCGATGGCAAAGGGCGCGCGGAAGAAATTATGGGACAGCGCAAGCATAATCGTTGCAACCCCGCAGACTGTACAAAGCGACCTTGAGCTCATTGACCGCAACCGCTTCTCATTGGTTGTTCTTGACGAGGTACACCGGGCGGTGGGCGATTACGCGTACACTGCAGTGTCGCACGCATTCCGCCCCTACTCAACCCTGCTCGGGCTGACTGCATCGCCCGGCAGCAGGAAGGCAAAGATTGAGGAAATACGGCTCACGCTTGGCGTGTCAAACGTTGAGAGCAGGGAACACGCTGATGAGGACGTGAAGGATTATGTCAAGGAGATGGATATTGAGTGGATAATGGTTGACGAGAAGCCTGAATATGTGGAGGCAAAGCGCAGGATTGAGGACCTTATCGGCTGGTACCTGAATATGGTGAGGCATTACGGATTCAAGGTATTCTCTCGCAGCAGGAAGGCGATGATACTCGCACAGCAGGCAATCGCAAAGAGCGGGCACAAGTCAAAATACCACGCACTCAAGTACCTGAGCGCCGCAATCAACCTTGACTATGCGGCGGAGATGCTTGAGTCACAAAGTATGGGGGCGTTCCTTTCATATGTTGCAAACCTTGGCACTCGCGAGACGAAGGGTGCGCAGCTGCTTGCCAAGGACGGCCGGCTGCACGAGATAATTGAATATGTAAAGGCGCACAAGGTGATACACCCTAAAATGGAGAGGCTTGTTGAGATGCTCAGCGCTGACAGGGATGCCAAGTATATAGTGTTCTCGCAGTATACTGCACAGATAGAATACCTTGAGCAGGCGCTCACTATGTACGGGTTCAAGTGCAGCAGGTTCACGGGCCAGCGCAAGGGGTTCACGCGCAAACAGCAGCTTGAGATAATTGAGCGGTTCAGGAACGGCGAGTTTAACGTGCTGATTGCAAGCTCAATCGGTGAGGAGGGGCTGGACATACCTTCCGTTGACTATGTAATCTTCTATGAGCCCATCCCCAGTGAGATACGGAGCATACAGAGGAGGGGGCGGGCGGGTCGCGCTAAGAAGGGGTTTGTAAGAATCCTGATTGCAAGGAATACGCGCGATGAGATCGCTTACCGCTCGTCACAAGTTAAGGAGGGCAGGATGCGCCGCATAATACGGAAGATGAGCCAAAGGGGTGCGCCAGTTCCCATCGGCATAGAAGGGCAGCAGGCGCCGCTCACCCACAGGAAAACTGGGACACTGCTTGACTTTATGTGACTTGATAAGGTGAACGCATACAAGAGAGCTGGAGTGCTTGCTTGGTTGGCGTTCCACAGTGGTTGACTTCACGGTTAAATCAGGAAATCCTTTGACGCCTTGCCTTTCGGGAAAACTGAGATGCCTGCCGCACGCAGGGGCAGGCCGATCTCATCAGCTGCCGCTGAAAGCTCATTTATCGGGATGTGCCTGTCAGTGTCAAGCAGCTTGTATGTGCCTGCAGGCGATTTCTCGGCAAGCATCCTGAACACTACCCTCTGGTAAATTCCGCCGGCACGCTTCACGCGCAGCTGTACAGATTCGCCAACCTTAAACTCAAACTTCTGAGGCATATGGCCACCTATTTCATGTATGCAAGCTTGAACAGCTTTGAGCGCTCTGGCATTGACATTATCTTGGGCTTCGCCAGCTTGGCAAGCTCAACCCCGAGCGCCTCTTCCTGTGAATGCACCCATAAATGGTACTCGTGCTTGGCACATACGCTTGCGCACGCGACCGCAGCATACCTCTCAGCGCGCGGGGTTATAACAACCTCTGCATCACGGCATATGCTGCGCACGAATGACCTCAGCTCGTCATCGTGCCTTTTCCCGCCAAACTTGTCTATGTAAACGATTGCCTCCCCGCCCGCCAGCTGCTCAAGCAGTGGCGTAAGTGACGACTTGTAAAGCGAAACCAAGAGCTCGTTTAGGTTATTTGAGAACTGCACATTGAAATCCTGGGGCAGGAGCGTGCGCGTGGTATGCTTTAGGCGCCGTATGCGCGAGTGCGCAAGCGAAAGCTGCTGGGGGCTCATCTGCTTGCTGTCCATCGCACCCGCAAGCCGCGCGTAAGCGCGCTCCCTCTTGTCCCTGAGCAGGAATGATGAGACTACTATCGGGCCCACGCTCTCGCCCTTGCCCGCCTCATCCGCACCTATCGTAGGCACGCGAACCATATCGCTGCCTTCCAAGAATTTGAGCACGTCCTCCGCAAGCTTGCCTTCTGGAAACCCAGAAAACACGGCCTTCCCGCTCGAATATACGACTATCAGCATATCCCCGCGCTGGAGCCTGGCCGCCTCATACTTGCTTGTAGGCGCCAGCACCTCCGAGCCTGCACGCATGCCTGCTATGAATGGGTGCACCTCTTCCGGCCTGAGGGCAAGGGTATGCATAGTTGGGATTCCATAGGAATCAATTTAAGCGTTAAGCCACAGCACTGCACCATATGAATGTAATCCGATTTCTCCTGGCCCCTATGCCCCAGTAAAGCCAAAGTATTGCGCAGATACAACGGCCAAATGCTTGGATGTGCCTCCATCCCGCTAATGCATATGACTCAGCGGGAGCACAGAAATGCAATTCGTCCTGCCGGCAAGCCACATTTCCGCTAATCATATGATTCAGAGGAACGCATCAACGTCCTCCTTTTTGCGCGCCTGCTCAAGCTCGTATTTCCGTGCTATTGATTCCAAGTCCGTGTTATCGGTTGGGACATCCGCATTGCGCTTGCGCACGCGCACAAAGATGGGCTGTACCACAGCCTCGCCCACGATGAGCGCCTCGCCAACCTTCAGCGTTGTAATGCTGTTGAGCATATAGTTGTCTATGCCTTCGCTGCTCTCCCCAATATGCTTTATGTCATATGGGTTTGTGACGCGCATTATTATGTGCGTGTTGCACTGTGAAAGCGCAGTGGTGCTCAGGCGCACGGGCCGCTGGGAGATTAGGCATAACGACGCACCAAATTTCCGGCCCTCACGTGCAATGCGCTCAAGCTCGTGCTTTGAAAGCATATCCTCGCGCTTGACACTCTCGCCAGCAAAATTGTGTGCCTCCTCAACTACAAGCACGAACGGCGGCACCCTGCCCTTCTTGACGGCGTTGAACAGCCTGCGCGCATAATAGGCAACCAGCATCTGCTTCTTCTTCTCGCCGTCAATGTCCCTCATGTCTATCACGCTGATATGCCCTGGCCTTACAAGCGATGCCACTGACGGGTCGTCAACCTTACCGAACACCCGCATCTTCTGCAAGGCGTCAAGATGGTCAAGCAGGGCATCACGCGGCTTTGCCGCGCCCTTATCATTCACTGAGCCCAAGTCAAGCATAAGGTCCTTTGGCGTGAAGAACTTGTGCTGGGCCTTTGCCTGCCTCTTGAGCTCATAAAATGTTGAGGCAAGCATCCTGCGCTGCGGGGGACTCAGCGAGTAGTAGAACGGGAACAGGTCAGGCGTCGCATTCTTCGTGCCGATGCGTATCTTGGATGCATCATATACAGAAACCTTGTCCGCGAGCGGGCCGGACTTAAGCGCCGCATACTCTCCGTGCACATCTATCACGACAACCCCCACACGCCCGTGCTCAGGGCTGCGTGCGGCGAGCTCCTCAAGCAGGACGCCCATCAAGTACGATTTGCCAGCCCCTGACATCGCAAGTATTGCAACGTGCTTCTGGAACAGCTTAGATAAGCCAAGCTTGACATCAACGTCGTGGTTAAGCAACTTGCCTATGTTAAGGCCAGTCTCCCTGAACCCTAAGTATTTGGATAGCATCTGCTCGTCAACCTGGCGGACATCACTGCCCGGCGGTGGAGGAAACGAGCACCTGTGCAGGGCATTCCCATCGTAAACGCCCAAGATGCGGGTCTCGGCAATCGTATAGCTCCACTCATCAACTGGGAAATGCGAGGACAGCGCACCGGAACGCTCATAGCCGGCCACGCTCTCAGCACGCTCAAAATACCTGTTAGAGCGGAATATGTCGCCTATTGAGGCAATAAGCTTGCCGCCTTCGTGCTCAACCTCAACGAACTGGCCCTTGCGCACCTTGCCCAGCGCATCATCGTTTATAACAGACGAGAATTTCCACGAGTTTGGGCTGGATATTAGCGAGATTACCGTGCCGAGCTTCATCAGCCGTATTTCAGGCAGAGAATATAAAAAGCAAATGTGGGTGCGGTTCCGGTGCTGCGCACGCTAGCCCCCCACCATCTCAACGACTTCATTGCCTGTGAGTGGGCCGATCACCGACCTGTTGCCGTATACGATTGTGGGATATGCGGACACGCCGTGCCTCTTGCAAAGCGATGTGGCAATCGGGCTGCCGATTGTGCAGTCAAATGAATATATGCGCACCCGGTCTCCCAAAGCCTCCTTGGCCCTCAGCAGCTCGCGGCCCTGCACTATGCACTTGTCGCCACACTCCTTGTTTGAGTAGAAATAAAGCAACTCCTTGTGGCCGCTGCCGCACGCCTCGCGCATCCTCCCGCTCATCAGGAATGATGCGTATTCCAGGAGAAAATACTTATCCTTCAGCTCAGGGTCTGAAAATCCCTTGCTCTCCTCAAGGAATGCAATCTGGTAGCCAAGCTGCTCGGTGTCTGAGTCAATCCTGCCAAGCTCTGAGGCATAGAAATCGCAGAACCGGCTGTCGTTCTCCATAAGGAAGAACATCTGCATTGAAAGTGCATTGCTTGAGAGCTGGGATATGCGGCCCTCAATGCCCTCGCCCACAATGCCGTCATACACGGTGCCGAGCATAAAGCCTACTGCAAACACCATTAAAGTGATGACAAACGCAAGCACATACAGCGGAAT
>JAOAKR010000044.1 GCA_026419815.1 Microcaldota archaeon
GCCGATGTACATATTGAAGGTATCGCCGCTAAGCTCGTACGGGATTTCCATGCTAGTGCCAGCGGTTGTGTACACATTACCGCTGCTGTTGTAAGCCCTGTAGTACTTGCTGTCTTTCTTGAAGAACAGGGCTGCCTTATCTATTAGCCAGACGCTCTTGTTGCTGTAGTTTACAGCGCCGAAGGGTGAGAACAGAAGCTCGCTAACCTTGTCAAACTTCTTTCCATCTTCATCGTACACCGTAAAGATCCCGTCGTCTGCCTTTATCTTAATCTGCGACTCCTTGTTCGTAGTGCTGTTGTCACCTGTTAGGCGCCTGTAACCAGTGTCATCAGATACAGTCGTATTTACATCGTAGACGGTTGTACCGCCGGCTTTCTCGGTTGTTACGGATACTTTGAGGTAGTCCTTGTCGGTCAGGTCAAGGCCGGTGAAGGTCAGCTTGAACTTTGCAGGGTCCTCAACAATGGTCATATAGTCGCCCTTGTAGAGGTCAGCATAGTCAATGCCCTTCAGCTGGATCTTGGTCAGGTGGTCTTCCTTGATAGTTGAATTTGAGTAATCCCCAGTGTTCGCATCCTTGTCGCTCCATTCAATCGCTACCTCCCAGGCGTCCTCGTTGCCCTCAAGCTCGTCGCCATCTATCAGCTCAAGCTCGTCAGCAAACACTGCCACCTCTGCCCACTTCTCAGTGAGCGTGTAACCTGGAGCTACCTGGTAGACACGCACCCTATAGGACTTTGTGCCTGCCTGTATCTCAGTGGTCGCGCCCTGTGCAACAGTCTTTGATGCAATCTCCTTGCCTGATGCGTCCTTCACGGAGAAGATTGCAATGTCTGCCGTCTGTCCACCGGATGCGGGCTTCAAGTCGCCGAGGACGAGCTTGTTGCCGTCGCCAAGGTCAAGGCTCTCACCAATCTGCAGTTTGGGCGAGTATGCGCTCTCCTTTGCGAGCTTCACTGTGTCATCTTCAACGTCCATACCGCTGATGATCCACTCATCACCAAGGAATTTCACCTTAACGCGGTGGTTCTCAAGCGCCTTGTCAACGTTGTTGTCACTTGTTTGAGTGGTGTCAACACAGTATGCCCAGTAGCCGCTCTTTGAGTCTGAACAGAGAGGTATCCCATCATCCATAAACTCAATCTCATATGCCAACTTCACCTGCTCTGCAAGGAACTCACTCTCGTCGTCATCATAGTGCACCTTCTCGCTTGTTACATAGGCATACTGCTCCTCCGTTGTTGAGAACGTTGACTGTGGGTCCTTCACAGTGTAGTCCGCAAGTGCCGGGAAGTCGTCGCCGCCAACCTTCATTGCCGCAATTGTACCCCAAGGCGTATTCTCTTTATCACTTGGAGCGGTGTTGTTCCTGTCCTCAAGATCAGCGTCAACATAGTCTGTTATCAGGGTCTTGAAGCCGTATGCGCCTGCTGGGACTGTGCCTGCTGGCGTTGTGACCTCAAGCGTCACTGACTTGCTGAGGACCTCACAGGTGCCTGCACCAGTGCCACTGCACGTAAGTGCGTCAAGGCCGGTTGGTGTTGCGCTCACTGCAACCTGCTTGAATGCGCGGTTGCCAAGCACTGCTGCGATGTTCGCTGCTGCTACGCCGTCGCTTGCTGCTGCCTTCTCACCAACAACAACCTTCGCCATTATCTGGCCGTTGTTGTTGATAAGCTCGGTGTTCTCAAAGCTCACTGCGCCGAGCAGTGCGCCGCCCAACAGGGCTGCGCCCGCTGCAACTGCAGCGATCTTCTTGGTATTCATACTTTTCATTCATCCACCTCTAGTTTTTCCCTAGGTTTTTCCCTTCGTGTCGGGTATTTGTAACCCTCATAAGGGATACCCTAAAAGCGAAGCTATGGACTAGCCCCGCTCCGAGGGTAGCGTATGAGATTACTGAATAAGCTTTTTAAAGGTTCACCGATATTGTTTATTTTATTATATATTTTCCAGACAATATTACGGCAAATTCGTAAGCAATATCGCACGTTTGCCGTAAAGCAAGACCTAAGTTTATATATTGTATTAGATAAAGGCAAGAGCGCCATAGTATATACCAAATGTGAGCGGCAATAGGAATACTAAATAGACTGCGAACCGCTTCCACGAGCCCGAATAATCCGCTATAAATATGCTGGACAAGAGTGAAAACTCAATAAGGTAAAGGGGGACCGCTGATTGGATGGCTGGCAACAGTGCGCGTGAAGAGGGCGATGAAAGCAGGGATTCAATATAAGTAAGGTCAAGCGATGCAACAAGGGAGAGCACAACCCCGAATATCGCGGGCACAAGCAGCGCCGCTACCATCATATTATACTTCTGCATTGAAAGGACCGCGCTGCGCTCCCTGAACAGCATAAACAGGTCCTGTATGTCCTCCGCAGTGCTTTTCAGCGCGCGCTCAAGCGGTGCGCCAACCTCCTGTATCTTTATCAGCAGTGAGATGCCGCGCTCAATTATGGGCGACGGGTTCCTCTCCGAAAGGGATAATAATGCCTGCCTCACTGAGAGCCCGGCCTGCACCTGCCTGTGCGCACGCCCAAACTCCGCTGACAGCACCCCATAATCCGCGGACGCAACCTTGCCGATCACTTTTTCAAGGCCCAAATGGTGCAGTGAGGCGGCGTACAGCAGTGCGTCAGGCATCCTTTCTTCAGCCTGCGACACGCGTATGTCATCAAGGTAAAGGAATATGCCGTAAAACACGAGCGGGAGCAACGCAACCGCAAGTGAAAGCAGTGATGAGGTGAGTGCGTATGCAATGCCTGCAAGCACGAGCGATGCCAGGGATACATATGCAAGGAACGTGCCCGCCTCCATATCCACTCCGTATGTTGAGAGGAACACTGTAAACTTCCGCAGCTCCTCCTTTGACAGGAAATCGGCGCCCCTGCGCGACTCAATGGGGGAGAGTGCGCGCATCACCAAAAGCAGTGTAAGAGTAAGCAATGGAAGGACAACTATGTAAAGCATATAGATATCGGTTGTTGAAAGCCGGAGATCCATAAACGAGGAGCCCACAACGAGATAAGTGGTTGCAAGGGCGGGCACCACGGCGCTTACAGCGATTAGCACTACGCCGAGCAGCGAGCTTGTTGATGCGTGGCCCTTGACGCGCGAGCGGTGCTCCGCAGTTATCTCATCAACAAGCTTGCCGAGCCCGCTCGCCTCATACCCATAAGAATGCAGGAACGCTATATGCGAGAGCGCCTTGTCCATCATCCGCGAGCGCGTCTGCCGCCGCGCGTTCGCGAACGCATCAGCGGGCGGCACGCCCCTGCGCAGGTCCGCGAGCACGCCCCTAAATATCGCTGAGGACGGCCCTTCCATCCGTGATGCAGACTCAAGCGCATCCTCAAACGGGACGCCTATTGAGAGCTCGGTTGCAAGCGCGCGCAGGAGGATGGGCAGGTCTGCATCAACTTGTGTTGCGCGCTGCATCGCGAGCAGGCCTGGCAGCCGCAGCAGGAATGAGTATGTGAGCGCAAGAGCCAGAAGCGCAAGTGCGAGAGAGTGCGCAAACTGCCACCCCCACAGCACTGTTGCCGCGAGCGCAGCCAGCCCAACCGCAACTGCCGCCAGCAGTGAATTTAGTGCATACCGGTTGGCGCCCCATTTTATCGGCAGGCCTGAACACTCAAGATCCCTTTGCAGTTCGCGCTCTTGCTGGCCTGAAAGGACCATCATCAGGCATATTAGGCAAACGAGAAATATAAGCGATTGCTGGGCCATTGCAAACTCACAAAGGATTTACAAGCCGGAAACTTCAACAATCAGGCATATTAGGCAAACGAGCGATTGCTGGAACCTTGCAAACTCACAAAGGATTTACAAGCCGGAAACTTCAGCAAATATGCAGGGGATAGGATAGGCAAGTGCAATAGGGTGCTGAGATCACGCATTTGTGCAAAAGAGGACAGTGTCTTTGCAACGCGCCTGGCACAAAATGGCCGAAGATTGCGCGACCGGGACGTAGAGGCAGGGCGGCAATTATTGCGGTTCTCTATCAGTCAGGGACGGTGTGCGCCCTGGACCGGGCGGCAATCAGCAGCACAGGGGCCATACACGCAAAAACGGGGTGTTGGAGGGCTGGCAGGGATATGCGCCCGCTATATGGAAAGCAGGGGAGTGTCTACCCCGCCGTTCGGCGGCTCACGGCCGTACGTGCCCAAAAGTATGTTCTGCAGCTCAACGGGCTGTATTTCATGCGCAACCTTGAGCGCATAGTCAAGCTTTGCCTCACTGTCAGAGTATATCTCAAGAAGCACCTGCCCCTTCTTCACGCGGTCTCCCTGCTCGCACTTGAGTACTACGCCCGCACCCTTAGATTTTGGCGAGCCGGCGGCACGCGCAATCCTTGAGACCTTCTTGTTGCAGACATACTCCACACGGCCGTCCTGCTCGCACACAAACTCCGCCTTATATTTCCCTATCGGCAGGTCGTCTATGCGCAGGCTGCGGCTGCCGCCCTGCGCCTCCACAATCTCACGCATCTTCTCAAACGCCTTGCCGGACTTGATTATGCCCTGTGCCGCGTTATAGCCCTCGCCCTTCGGCACCATGCCTGCAAGCTCAAGCAATGAGCCGGCAATCAGGCAGCTCTTATTGTATAAGTCCTGCGGGCCGTTGCCCTGCAGCACCTCAAGCA
>JAOAKR010000045.1 GCA_026419815.1 Microcaldota archaeon
AGATGTGTATAAGAGACAGATATATGATAGCGTTTGCGGTGGGCGGCATGCTTGGCGGCGCAATGTTCCACCTGCTTCCAGAAGCTGTTGAGGATTCCGATGAGCCGATGCTCGTGTTTGCGCTTGCGCTTGCCGGCTTCATTGCATTTTTCATAATAGAGAAATTCCTGCACTGGAGACACTGCCACGATGAGGAGTGCGACGTGCACGGCCACGAGCAAAATAAAGCGGCAATCAAGCCGGTTGCATACCTTAACCTAATCGGGGATATGATACACAATTTCGTTGATGGGGCAATAATCGCAGCGTCGTTTATGGCTGGCGCGCCGCTGGGCATCGCGACAACAATAGCGATTGCGCTCCACGAAATACCGCAGGAGCTTGGGGATTTTGCAGTGCTACTCCACAGTGGGCTTTCCCCAAGGAAGGCGGTAGCCTACAACTTTTTGTCGGCGCTCGGGGCAGTATTAGGGGCACTGCTGACATATTACGCGCTTGCGTCAACTGAGGGCCTGGCTTCAATCCTGCTCCCAGTGGCCGCCGGTGGGTTCGTATACATTGCGGCAGTTGACCTGGTGCCTGAGCTGCACAAGGAAAGGAAGCCGCTAGTGTCGGCACTGCAGCTGGGGATGATTGTGTTCGGGCTGGCGCTGATGTATTACCTGAAAGCGGCCTTTGGGGGATAGCTGGCGGTATCCGTGCGCGCACTTCGCCCATAAGTAGCTTTTGGCGATGTATGGGCCATAAAAACCAATATAAGCATTCCGAAATCTAATTAGCCAGCGGGGCTTGAATTTGTGGACCCGTAGTCGAGTGGTTAAGACGTTCCCCTGACACGGGAAAGATCCCCAGTTCAATGCGGGACTCCATCCCCCACGTACAAAGCGGCGTGCGCGGATGAGCCCCTGAAAATCTGGGCGGGTCCACTACGAATCTTATTTTTACAGAGGGGGATGGGCACCCAGCCACTGGCAGGCTCCTGTTTTTAATGTTCCGTGCTGATATATGCGTATGATAATCGCATTTGAAGGTATTGATGGGTGTGGTAAGGGGACGCAGATTGAGATTGTGCGCAAGCGGCTTAACTGCGCACGCAAGAATTATCCGGACAGGGAAGGCGTATTTGGAGGGATATTCAACAGCGTTCTGAAAGGCAAGGCGGAGTTCGCTTTGGACGGCCCACAATTGTTCCTTATGTTCCTTATGGATATGGTGAAGGACAGCAAGCTCCTTGAGAGATTTAAGGGAAACCCTGATGAGCACATTGTGCTGGACAGGTACTGCCATTCAACATTGGCATACCAGTGTGCGCAGGGGGTTGACTATGAGCTCGGCAAAAGAATAATTGAGGGGTTTGGGTTAATCAAGCCTGATTTTGTTGTGATAATAGATGTGCCCGCAGAAGTTAGCATAAAGAGGCTGGGCGGTGGCGAGAAGGAGATTTTTGAGAATGAGGAATTCCTTGAGAAGGTAAGGGCTAATTACCTGGCCATATCATCCGAATCGTTCTTTGCGGAGAGGATGGCCACAGTCAGCGGGGAGGGCACTGTTGAAGAGGTTGCAAAGCGGATAGGGATGGTGCTGCCGGTTGGGTAGGGCAAGCTGAAAACGCTCGGGCTGCGGGCCCAAAACACAGGGCGGCAAGCTAAGAATCCTGCGGCGATGGCAATCATAAATAAGGCTTGGCATATGGCTTTTTCCTTATTCACAAATAAAAGGATGCGCTGGGAAAATAGTCTATGCGAATGCTCATCCTCATTATGCTATCGGCACTGCTGGTGCAGTGCGTGCAAGCAACCACCGTGGCACAGGCGGCGCAATCGTTTATTGAGCCGGCCGAGAATTATACGCTGAATGAATTTTCGGCTGGCGGACATAAGTATTGGGTTATGAAGATAGGGGCTGTTGAGACTTTCGTCTTCAATGAGCGCGCTGAAACTCTAAGCACACAAAAGGAGATTGAGGATGTGCTAATGCTCAATATGATGGAAACCGCGCAGGTCAGCGCCAAAAATACTGAGATAATTGAGATGCTGCGGCAGGTTAACCAGAGTGAGTACCCTGCACGCGAGGAATGTGAAAGGTATACTGGTGTGGACAAGATGCCCTGCTATGACAAGGAGAGCTGTATGAAGGCGTGCTATGCGGTTCCCCTGTGCGCAATGCAAATCAGGGATGATTTGGTGTATGCTATATTGGAGTGGAATACCGCCAGGCAGGAGCTTGACAAGCAAATGATTGAGGCGTTTGTGCTCTATGAGAGCGGGCTTGACACTTCACAGGAATATGCACGGATGGAACAGGAGCTTAAGGATGTTGGTGATGCATTGCACGAGCTTGATGGCTCGCAAATTTACAGGATACCTTACTGCAAGAATATGAGCGTTGACTATGGTGCGTTGGGCGTTGCGATTGATGATGCAGAGAGCTTGTCGCAGGCGCTTGCAAGTGAAGGTGCTGTCAGGGAGCGCGCACAGCGCATCTACCAAAACGGGAAGGAACGGCTGTATTACCTTGGCACACGAGAAGAGACATACAGGGGCATCATTGGCGACATAGTTGACGGCTACAGCAAGGCGGAATCGCTCTACAAGAATGCGATGTATGTGGATGCCGAGGTTGAGATGAAAATTGAGGAGGCCAAGAACGGCAGCCTTGAGGTGAAGGCTCTTGCAGGGGATGGCAACTACCGCCTTGCAATCAGCAAGGGAAAGCTCCTGAACGCGTCTGTAGACAAGCTGGTTTTCACAATAAAATCATACGGGGTGCAGTACGTCCAGCTCAAGGAAAAGGGAGACCGTGTGCTCGGGCAGATTAGGCAGGCCGAGCAGAAGATAGATATGGGCACTGTGTACGGGGAACGCCTGCTTGCGCTTAAGTCTGAAACTGAGCGGATGTTTGCAGGCAAGATTAACAGGAGTGATATTGGGGGATATTCTGCGAGGCTTGATGAGATTGAGGTTGAAGTGAAGGCTGTGGTCGCCGATGCAGTGCTTGCCGGGGCAGTTGCGGGGGGCGAGGGTAGTGACCTGCCAGCGGATTTGGGCGATATTGAGAGCGGGCTTGGGAACGTGACCGGCGGTGGAGAAATGCCTGGTGTCGGCGGGGCCTGCCCAGCTCTTGGCACGCTGCTGCTGGCAATTACGGTGCTGGCGCTTGCAAAGGGATGTGATAGCCTGTGAAAATATTCTACAGCCCAAAGCAGCTTGAGTTTAAGGGGAAATTCCCTGATACTGCTGAGAGGGTCAAGGCGATACTTGAGTGCATAAGTAAATCAAGGCTAAAATGCACTATTGTTGCACCAAAGGCGGCTACGCGGAAGGATCTGGAGCGCGTCCACACGAAAAAATACTTGGATGAGATTGCGGCGTACAGGCGCATAAACGCATATTTTCCTGACGAGCCTATAGATGCGCACACGTATAAGTGCGCTGCATTGTCCGCAGGGGCTGCGATTGCTGCGGCTGAGTATGCAGCCAAGAGTGGCAAGTTTGCGTTTGCACTCACACGTCCAAAAGGCAACAACGCAGGTATGGATTTCTTCGGCGGGTATTCATACATCAACAATGTGGCCGTTGCGGTTGCTAAGCTTCTTGCCGAAAAGAGGGCAAAGCGGGTGCTGATAGTTGATTTTGATGCGCATTTCTGCAACGGCACCAACAATATTTTCCTTAATGATGAGCGCGTATGGCTACTTTCGTTTCACCAGCACGCCGATTCCATCTACCCGTACTTGGGGAGGGAAAAGGACAGCACTAAAAGGATGCGGTACTGCGAAAACCATCTCTGGGTGACTGATGCCGAGCTTGTAGAGCGGTTCAGGAAAGTGTTGCTTGAGTTTGCCGGGGAAGCCAAGCCAGATGTAATTGCGGTGAGTGCCGGCTTCAACACATACTACAAGGACCTATTCTTTGGGACTGTAAGCAAGGTGAGGCAGCCGCAAACTTATGCCAAAATCGGGAGGATAATAAAGCTGTGCGCTGAGAGGGAGCGCGCAAGGGTTTTCGGTGTGCTTGAGGGGGGATACTGGGTTGAGGACTTGGGTGAGCTTGTGTGCAATTTCCTGCGGCCGTTCGCGGAGGTCGGGCCGGACGTGCCGGATGTGGTAAGCGACCAGAAGGTGTTATGATGTATTCTGATGAGGTTATGCGTCTGCTTTCAAAAAAAGGCATCGCAGTCGGCGATGTGGTTGAGATTGATTATGAGGGGAGGCATTACAAGGGAATTCTTCTGGAAAGCCCGTCAAGCGTGCCGACCGACATACTGGTGCTCAAGCTCCCAAACGGGTATAACGTGGGTGTGAAGGCAAACGACAGCATACAGCTGTGCGAGCGCGCTGCACCCGTGCGCCCAACTGATAAGCACAAGGTAGAAAGCGCTGGGGCGCAGGCGGTTGCGCTTATGTTCGGCGGGACAATCTCGTCCAAGGTTGAGTACAGGACGGGCGCCGTCTTCCCGTCGGCAACTCCCGCAGAGTTTGCTGAGGCGTTCCCGGAAGCGCGCGGCAAGTGCTCATTCAAGAGCGTGACGTCAATACTTTCGGAAGACGTATGCCAAGCGCACTGGAAGGTTATGGGCCTGTCTCTTATACACAT
>JAOAKR010000046.1 GCA_026419815.1 Microcaldota archaeon
CGCCGCTGCCGTTGGACCACGGCTGTGATGAGGTGAGTGATGCGCTCACGTTCAGGAAAATTGACGCGTTTGAAAGTGATGACGTGTTGAGGAACACTATTGTGTCATTTGCACTGAAATTCTTGCGCACAAAGACCCCGTCTCCACACGTTATGTTGAGCGTCAGGTTTGAGAATGATGAGGATATGTTGCGCTGTGTGATGTTTTGAAACACATCCTTCACATAATTCTTATACTTGCTTGTGGGTGATGAGACGCTTGTGCGCTGTGCAAACGAAAAATTATGCAATGTCCCGTTCTGGAGCACAGACTGCGAATATTGCACGCCATAGATGTTTGAGAGGTCAGTGCCCACATCGTCGTAATGGCTTAGCATGCCAAGGTGGTATGCCTCCTGAAGTGGCAGGGCCTGTGCAGAGCTGTATGTGGAGACTACTTCAAACGAGTACATAATCAGTGCCGAGAATATCAGGATGGTTATGAATGTCATAAATATTCCGCGCCCCATCTAGTCACCTGCCTCCTCGTTGGTCTTGTACCAGGACCCAAGCTCCGCAAGGTATGTCTCGCCGTTATACACAAACAGCCGGCGCACATACACGTCTATGTTTTTCCTGCTGCCGGAGCACGTTGGCTTGTGCACAGTTGCAACTTTTTTGCCTTCTGAATCCTCAACACGCACGTAAAAGCAGTATGGGTCGGGCGTGTACGGCATCAGTTTCATAGTATTGCGGATGTCCTTGTCTGCAAGCTCATTTAGGTAGCCGCCCTTGTCAAGAACCGTTAGGAAGTCTGATGAGTATGCATATAGGCTGAAATCCCTGTATATGTCCTCAACGGGCAGCGAGTTCTGGTATAGCAGTGTTACGAAAGATGCCGAGAACAGGAGCGCGAGCAGCGCATCAATCGTGAATATTATCCCCCGCCTCATCCAAGCTCCCTCCACACTTCTATCACCACGCGGCCCACAGTGCCATTGATGAGTATTGGGCGCTCAACCCGGTATAGCGTTGATGTTGCGGGCGGCTGCTGGCCAAACGATAGGTACACTTGTGATGAGTTGAACTGCATAATGCGGACGTATATTTGGCTGCTCACGCCGAGCGCCTCGCGCGTATCATTATAGCTTGAGTTTGAGAGCGCTTTCGCCTTCTCCCAGTCAAGCACCCCTGGGCTGCTGATTATGTTGGGTGACTGCAAGAGCGATATGTTCCTGCGCGGCCAGTCGGTTGGCTGGGCAGGCGCGTAAAGCAGCCGCTGTGCGGCGCCCTGCGCCTCGTGCGCCATGTCAACACGCAGCGATGCGAGCCCTTCGCGGCCCATCACATCACCTTGCACTGAGAGCACGAGCATAAGTATAGCGAGCAGCAGGAGTATTGCAACTATCAGGTCCATCGCAAACATCTGGCCCCTTTTTCTTGTGGCGTATGCGCCTGCCTTTGCATCACTTGGTTGCGCACGATTGCTTGGCTGGCATTGCATATGCCTTACTGCCTTTGTACCTGCATCAGCAGAAGTAGACTGCGCCAAATGAACGCGTGCACTGCCGGATACCCTTGCTTGCTTGCAATTACCAACTGCAGTGCATTGCTGGCTATTCGGCGTCCTCAACATAAACCACACCGTTTTGCGACCTGAGCTTGAGTGCTGTGCCGCTGAAATTGAGCGACACGTTCCCTGTAAGCAGGCGGGAATATGCCACAATGCCGTCCATACTGGCGCGCAGGCTGCCGCCCTCAATTGAATAGTTGAGGCTCGGGCGCTCAAGCTGGGCATACGTGGTCGCGTTCACACCGCCCTGCATTGCAAGGCCGTTTATCCCGGCTGCAAGCGTATCCGCAGCATTCTTGGCCTTGAGATACCGGATGCGGTCAAGCGTTGCATCTGAGATGCTTATGTAAATTGAGAAGGCGGCTATCAGGATTATCAGCAGGACGGCGAGCGTCACTATGAACTCAACGCTTGCTTGCCCCCTTACGCAATTGTATACACCACGCCCACAAGTTGAGGGCTTCTCGGCTGGCAAACGGCTCTCCCGCACTGCCCGCTTGAATTCCTGCACCATTTTCATCCCATTAACAGCGCAGCCCTCACCCATTCCACCCGGGTGCATTGCCTGATTGCATTCCTGCGCAGCTTGCATACTATCTTTCTTGCGTTTATACCCGAATGCATCCCCCAGATAGGCGGCCGCACAGTTTTTCCGTGGCATGCACAGACAATTTTGCCTGCTCGCAGGTGGGTACAGCATTATCACCCCTACGGGACGCTTATCGTTGTGCTGTTCACCTCGCCCCAGTTGCCCTGCGCATCAACACACTGGACGTACATAGTGTAAGTGCCGGCATTATACTTGCCAAGGTTCTTTGATACCTGCTCAGTTGGCGAGTTGTATGCGCCGTCATCTGCGGTCATCGCCTGCCAAGCGCCCAAGTTCAGGTTGGCGTAGCAGGCCTGTATGTTCGAGCCGCCGAAGCCGACATCCGTCGCAGTTGCCTTTGCAGTGACGAAATACTGTCCACCGGAAGGCGTGGTGGTCCTTGAGAGGTTATACGCGAGCGGGCCGACACCGTCAGTCACCGTAAATGATTGTGATGTGGTGTTAGTGTTAAGCCATATGTCCCTGCAGCGCACGGTTATGTTGTGCGTACCTATTGAAAGCGGACCTATAACACGGTATGCGGATTCCACCATGCTATCGTATGAGCCATCGGCCGGTATCATCAGCAGTTCAGTGCCGTTTGAGTCAACCTCAAGCGAACAGTTAAGTATCTCCGAGCCGCCCCTTGCAGTATCATTTGCTGTGAGCGAGACGTTGATTTGCTGTGTGTCCTTTGCGGATGTCGGCGTCCTCGTCAAGTTGAGTATGAGCGGTGCCTGCGTATCATTAAGCGGGTATACCGTGAAATTATAAGTCCGGTTTGCGACCCAGCCGTACCTGTCCTGGCAGAATATTGTCACGTTGTGGGCACCTTCCGTAAGGTTGCCTATGCCGCCCTGTACGGCTTCAACCGGCGAATCGTAAGCGCCGTCGCTTGCGTTCATATCCAAATATGTGCCGTTATTGTCGCGCGTCAGGTAGCACGTGAATATGCTTGAGTTGCCCGTGGCAGTGTCGTTTGCGGTCGCATAAACCGTAATCTGCTGCACTGGCCTGGGCCCGGGCGGGGAGATGCTAATGTTGGAGATGGATGGGGGGGCAGTCTCGCTTGCAGAGAACACCTGCAAATTCATCGCAACTGACGGGCCGATGTTGCCCAAAACATCTACGCAACGCACCAGGAACTTGTAATGGCCCTCGGGCAGCACTGTAAGGTTTGCGTATGCGCGCTCAGTTGGCGAATCGTAGGCGCCATCGTAAGGGATAAGCTTGTTGAAGCTGCAGTATGACTCATCGCCGAACGGGCTCTGGCTCACGTCAAACTCGGCGTAAAGTATTTTTGAGTTGCCCCTGCCCACATCATCGCAAGTGAGATTAAGCAGTATGTTCTCGCCGTAGCGCGGGTTGCTCGGGACAAACGCCGCATTCTTCACCAACGGCCCTCTATCATCCCCTGAGTCAACAACCTCTATGAACATAAGCACTGTCAGGTTGTATACGCCGCCATCTGCGATTATTGTGAGCGTGCCTGTGTAATTCCCAGGAGGCTGGGCCGCAGGCACACGCAACGAGACCACCTTGCGCGCGCAGTCTGAGCCGGGGATTGCACCAAGCGGTGAGGTGTCCCACACCCACGATGCGGCTGTCCCGCTACGCTGGAATGCTATGCTTGACAACTGGGTGCCAGTGCCGGTGCAGAAATAGAAATCGTGCAGCACTGAAGTGCCGCTTTCCACGGTCTGCGCCCATATCTGTACGGTGTCGCCGCCACCGAAGAAGAACTTGGGCAACGGGTTGTCAGAAGGGATTACGTAAACCGTAACTGGGACGCGCACTTGCGCTATGTTCTGCCCATCCGTAACGCTTATCATTATGTCGCCATCGTAAACACCACCAGAGGTAGAGCCTGCTGATGCAGTTACTGTGATTGTGCGGCCGTTATCCTTTTGGAGTGTAAATGACGATGGACTTGCTGAGAGGTTTACCTTGGCGCTGTGCGCCCAAACGGGAGCAACGGTAAGGTTGAGCGGGCCGTTGTAAACGTTGTTTATCGTGAATTCCTCTGAGCGTGACTCGCCCTCATTAAGCGAGATGAATATTGATCCCTTGTCAAGGCTTATGAACGCATTTCCTATGCGCACGTAGCTGCCCTCAGAAATTACCCATACTTCCTGCCTGCCGGGTGTGAGTGGGAGATTGCCGTATATCGGCGCCTTGGAGCGCGACGTTATCGACGTGTCTGAGACCTTGACCACAATTGAATTATTCACGATTGATGTGCCGAACGGGTCTATGCCGCGCGGCACGTTCACGTATAATTTCTTGCGCGCGCCATACCCCTGGTAATACACCTCATCAGCCGCGCGCGCGATGTCATCAGCCATTATGGCGGCCTCGTTAGTTTCCTTTGCTTGCGCGGTTGTTGTGAACTGCTCGTTTGATAGGTATATTGCAACAAGTATTACGAAAAGCACTACTGAAAGCAGCATCAGGAGCTCAGCACTGCTCTGTGC
>JAOAKR010000047.1 GCA_026419815.1 Microcaldota archaeon
AGATGTGTATAAGAGACAGCCCCTGTACCGTGCGGGACACTTCGCTTAACAAGATCTCTTTTCCACCAACAGTAATTTTTCCATTTTTGAGTATCTCCGAGAACATCGGCCCGCTTATCCCGAGCGATTTCGCCTTCCTTTCGTTGAACTTCACCTTGCTTTCCTGCTGGAGCACAAAGCCATATGACTCTACACCGTGCTCTGCCCTAAACGAGCGCACACTAAACCCTTCGCCAGCATAAACCTGCATTGCACCGCTGAATTCGTGCACCTTAGCAAAGGGCGGAGTATTGCCGTTCATCAGCCCATCCACAAGCCGTTTTGTGCCTCTCGGCCCAATAATCTCAAGCGTGCCACTGAAATCGCTAAGCTGCAACGTATATAGGAGGCCAGGTATGCCAAGGTAGTGGTCGGGGTGGAGATGTGATATGAAGATTGCAGCGGTCTTGTAATAGCTGAGCTTGAACTGCATCATCTGCCTCTGTACGCCTTCGCATGCATCAAACAGGTAGACTTTCCCCTTATATCTTATGCCGACGCAGCTCACGCACCTGCCCGGCGATGGGATTGCCGCCCCGCTGCCAAGCATCACAACCCTGAACATATGCCTAAATGTGGCGCCTATTGTTTATATACTTGGCACATTTGTCGTGTATGGCAAATCAAGTCAATCCGCATCAAATATCTTTGATAGGAAGCCGGTTATTATGATGAACACAGCACACAGCCAAACAAACTCACCTATCCCTTTCCAGAAATTGCGGTCCCCACTTTGCGGTTTTGATGGGATGTTTTCCTTAGCCTCTCTCTCCTTCCTTTTTTGGGCATTTTGGAGGGTTGCGGCAACACGGGGCTGCTCCAGGCATTTCTTAGGCGCATCCTCACCGTACTTTTCAATGAGCTTTCGCTTGGCAATCGCGTTATTATATTCAATCTCAAACCGCGCTTTCCCACGTGGGAGCATCGCGCGCTCAATCTCAGTCCGCGCATACTCCTTGCATTCAGATGAATTTTGCATTTTGGAGCCATCTTCCAGGGGCGTGGCAAGCGCAGTGCTTGTTAGCAGCATACACGCAAAGACAGGCCCTTGCAATGAACGAAACGGCTTCCTGCGCCGTTCAACCGTGGACTGCACACCTATGCTTAGGCATACCTCCCCTTTTAAACCTTGTGCTAAAATTGGCAGTCCCGATGGGCGGATTTGAACCGTCAACCTGCCGGTCACTACTGAGGGCAGACGCACCTCTTCATTCTACAGCCGGCCGCTCTACCGTTGAGCTACATCGGGCCTACACGTGTTTAGGCGTGAAAAACCTTTTAAATCTCTGCAATTTAACAACGTGCGATGATTGAGCAGGTTGAGATTGCAGTTGGTGGCCGGGCAATTGTCGGGGACTATTTCACTGCAAACGGCAGGAATGAGCGGATAGCCATCCTGCTGCACGGTTTCCTTGCCTCAAAGGAAGACATGCACGCCCTTTCGCAATCGCTTCTTAGTGAAGGGATTGACTCGCTTGCGATAGACCTGAACGGCCACGGTGCAAGCGAAGGCGCCTTTGCCGAGTTTACAATCTCACGTGCAATAGATGATGTTAAGGCGGCGGTCGGCTTTGCACGTTCAAAGGGCTATTCAAAGATAGGGCTGTTTGGCTTCAGCCTCGGCGGGTTTGTAGCGCTCGCAGCTCTCAGTAAGGACCCCTCACTTGCCGGGACTGCGGTGCTCGGTGCGCCGGTATCCGATTTTGAGGGCACATTCAGCAAGGCGGACCTAAATGAGTGGAAGTCCGGCAATATGTTCAATTCAAAGCATCTTGGCGTGAGCATCGGGCTGAATTACCAGTTTTACACGGACGGCTTGCAGTATAAGGATTTTTCTGGGGTAAGCCTGCCGGTGCTCATAATCCACGGCACGGAGGATGACGTTGTGCCGATTGCGCAGAGCGAAGCGCTTGCAAAGCGCCTGAAATCAGCGCACCTGCTAAGGCTTGACGGGGCAACCCATAACATATTCTCAAATGGCTATGGCCCGACCGTGCTCGGCACAGTTGCCGGCTGGCTCAAGACACGGCTTTGACAAATTCATAAATCACTCAAAAAATATGCTTGGCTTGCCGGGCAATGCCTTTGCCGCCTTTTGCGCAAGCTCGCCGGCAGCATCCTTCTCGCTAATCACCTTAACCGGTGCGCCGCACTCACCGCTTATGAATTGTGATGCTGCAATGAGTGCGCTGAGCTCCTCCTCCTCACTGAGCACTACACCTGATTTCCATTTCATTGCGCTCTTGATTACCGCCATAGCTTCCTTTCCGTGCGCACGCATCTCCTCATCAGACATCACGTTCCTTATCGCGTCGTTCGCGTTCTTTGAATCCCCTACAAGCGAAAACACTTTCCTCTTGAAATCGCCTGCAACTATCAGAGTGACCTGCCTCGGCTCCCTGTTTAGGAGCTTCCGTATCTCGGCAATATCCTCAACAGTCTGCTGTATTATGCGCTCAATCTCATCAAGGCGCTGTGTGCTCTCCTCACGCCCAAACATTGATGGTTGGATTACCTGTGCAGAAGCAAACCCCTTCTCGCCAAGCCGTTCCCACAGCTCGTCACAGAAGTGGGGGCACAGCGGCGACATAAGCACTGCCCATCTCTTAAGCATCCGCCGTGCCGGCCTGCCGCCGCGCTTTAGGCACCATTTTGTGTCATTGACAAACTTGTAAAGCAGCGTGTTAACAACTTCACGAAGGTTAAGCTGGGAATAGTTTGTATATGCCTCCTTGAAGTATGCGTCCGCGCGCCCTTCAAGCCAGCGCTCAACATCCCTATTTGCACTGTCACCTGCCGTTCCCGCAATCTCAGCGATGAACCTTAGCCGGGAGGCCACCCCCTCAACCATCTTCCTGTTGAAATCCGTATCCTCGCTCAGCTCTGCACCGCCAACAACTGATATCCTTATGGGGTCTGGCCCGTATTCCGCAATTGCCTTGCGCAGGGGCAGTATGTTGCCCAGGGACTTGCTCATCTTCTGGCCTTCCATAAGCACAAACCCGTTCACAACAATACCTTTTGGCCATTTTTCACTGGGGAGTATGCCTGCGTGGTTAAATATGAAGAAAGGCAGATGGTTGTAAATCAGGTCTGCGCCCGAATGCCTGGAGTCCAGGGGGTACCAATACTCAAAGCTCTTGCGCATCACCTCAAGCTCAGGAGTGCCCTTGCCTTCCCCAAGGATGACGTAATCCCATTCCTCCACTGAGAGCGGCCTCCTGAGCAGGTGCCTCACGGTGTAAAACGCCATATATAGTGTTGAATCAGAAAGCGCCTCAATCATCTTGCTCCTGTCAAACGGGAACTTTGTGCCCAAACCAGTTGCCCGTGTGCACGCCTTCTCGTGCAGCCAGCCGATTGAGTACTCAAAGTCCTTCCTGCGCGATTCAGGGAACACCTTCATTTGCGCAAGGCACTCAGAGGCCAATTGCTTCCATTCAGGGTTGCCGTAGTCAATGAACCACTGGTCGTCAAAGACCTTGACCTCAACAGTGCCACCACACCTGCACTTGACAGGCCTGTTTATTATCTCAGCCAGAACTAAGCCTTCACGCGAATTGAGCAGCTCCTGCTTGGTGCGGCCCCGCGCTTCCTCAACAGCCATTCCCCTTATGCCTTCAACATCCATAACACCGTGGTGCAGCTCATTCCTGTAGACGGTGCGCGTTGCCTCTTCAAGGCGCGGGTCGTCAAGTGAAGTGATGCCCATTGCATCTACAACTGATTTTGCCGGGAACCTCCCAAACTCATTGCCGCCCAGCTTGATTATTGGGATGAGTGCGCCGTCTGCCTTTTCGCCCATAACCCCTTTCAATGCGACATAATCGTAAGGTGCGTGCGCAGGCACGCTCATCACTACACCGGTTGCATTTGCAGGATCAACAAAAGGCGCCATATATATAGGAACGCTCTTTGCGATTATGGGTGCAGTAGTGCTCTTGCCATTGAAATAGCTGCCCTTCATCTCTGAAAGGATCTCAACATTGAATTCCTGGAGCCTGAATTTTTGTGCGGCCTCCTTTGAGACATAGCATATCTCGCCGTTGATTTTTGCCTTTACGTAGTCCGCATCCTCATTTATCCACATATTAGTTACGCCGTATACAGTCTCAGGCCTCAATGTGGCCGGCAGCAGGAATCCGTCCTCAAATTTGAATTTGAGGAGCACAAACTCGCCAAGCTCAGGATCTACGTCACCCTTTGTGTCGTGGCCACCTACGGCGTTGCCGCATTTTGGGCAAAATGGGACTGGGTGCTTGCCCTTTGTGATATACCCCCGTTCGCGCAGCTTGTGGAACTGCCATTCTATAAATGAGTTGAACTCCGGGTCAAACGTGTAGAACTTCCTCCGCCAGTCAATTGCAAACCCCATCTCTCGCA
>JAOAKR010000048.1 GCA_026419815.1 Microcaldota archaeon
GCCATAAACTCGTTGCCTGAGAGCTCGCGTATGGCCTTTGAGTATATGCGCGCGGCCGCACCTCCGCCAGTCACAATTGCAAACCTGTATTTTGATGCCAAGCGCACGAGCATCTTTCCGAGCGCGCGAATGTACGCGAAATCTGGGGCGGGGCCGCTGTGCGTCCCAGGGATGAGCATACTGCCTCCAATTGAGAGCGTTACTATAGGTTTCATAAGCAAGCATTAGGGAAGCAAGGTTAAAAATCTGGGGTGAACATTTTCGGGCTTGCTCGCGGTATATATACGTTTTTCGCACCGCTTCCAATAACTTTTGAGAAAAGGAATTATTAGAGCGATATTAGCTGCGAAATAAGAACGTTCAAGCACTTATTTCCAAAAAGAGGCATTATAGCCCCCTATTTGCTTAAACGAGAGGTTTTAGGCACGTTTTTGCTTGTGGGGGCGATATGCCAAAACCACCGAGAGTTTATAAAACACCTGAGAAGGCACGCATATAAACCTAACCTGCAAAACGCATATCTGTTGTGTCTTGGGGTGTGGGCATGGGCTATCCGGCTACAATTATAAAGAGGGATGGTAGGCAGGTCAGCTTTGATGTGGAGCGCATACGCAGCTCAATTCGCAAGGCGATGGTGGCTAAGGGCGCATACAGCCCAGAAGCCCTGGCGAAGATAGTCGGGGACGTCACCGCCACGATAAATGAGGTATTCAGGGACAGGACACCCACTGTTGAGGAAGTGCAGGACATAATTGAAGTGTCCCTGATGAAGAATAGGATGTTTGAGGTCGCAAAGGCCTACATACTCTACAGGAGCAAGAAGACCGAGATACGTGATGAGAAGAAGAAGGTGCTCGGCAAGTCGGAGCTTGATGATGTTGACAAGAAGTTCAGCGTGAATGCGCTCAGGCTGCTCGCCGCAAGGTACCTTATGAAGGATGACAAGGGGATGCCCATTGAGTCGCCCGCACAGCTGTTCCAGCGCGTTGCGGTCTCTATGGCGCTGCCTGAGATATTTTACGACCCGCGCGTGTTCAGCAAGGAGCCAACATACGAGGTCAGACGCGAGGATGCGGACATTGAGCTGGGGGCGTACTCGTCAAAGCTTGACAATTACGACTGCAAGTACTCGCTCAACGGCTGGCCGATAAACAAGTGGCACTTTGAAAGGATGGTTGCGCTTTACAGCGAGCTTGCGGGCGAGGGCAGGATGAGGGTGCCTTTCAAGCGCGTGCTTGAGATGCTTGAGGCACGCGAGTTCAGGAAGGCAGAGGAGGTAGCGCAGCAGGTGTTTGACCTTATGGTCAACAAGGACTTTATGCCCAATACGCCAACGCTCGTTAACGCAGGCAGGCGGCTCGGGATGCTGTCAGCGTGCTTCACGCTTGACGTTGAGGACAATATGGAGTCAATAATGAAGCTGGCGCACGACTGCGCGATGGTGCACAAGAGCGGCGGCGGCACTGGCATGAACTTCTCAAAGCTCCGGCAAGAGGGTGATGTGGTTGCATCAACAACCGGTGTCGCCAGCGGGCCAATCTCATTTATGAAGATGATTGATGCGGTGGCCGACGTGATAAAGCAGGGCGGTGTGCGCCGGGCCGCCAACATGGGGATACTTGAGGTGTGGCACCCCGATATTGAGAGGTTCATAACTGCAAAACAGAAGGACGGCATACTTGAGAACTTCAACATTTCAGTGGGCATAAACGCCGACTTCTGGGAATATTTTGAGAAGGGTGAGGATTACCCGTTGAGGCACCCGAAAACAGGGAAGGTTGTGCGCACGGTTGACCCGCGCAAGCTGTTCAACCTAATAGCTTACAACGCGTGGGCAACTGCAGACCCGGGCGTGCTGTTCTTTGACAACACGAACAGGCGCAACGTGATGAGGTCCTTCCGGGGCGATGTGAAAGTGACAAACCCCTGTGGCGAGGAGCCGCTCTACCCCTACGAATCCTGCAACCTTGCAAGCATCAATGCTGGCAACTTCGTAGTGAAGGGCAAGGACGGCAAGTATGAGTTTGACTGGGAGCGCTTTGACAGGGTGGTGCGCTTGGTTGCACGCGCGCTTGACAATGTCATAAGCATAAACAAGTACCCGCTTGAGGAGATTGACCGCACCACAAAGAAGACGCGCAGGATTGGCGTGGGGCTGATGGGCGTCGCCAACGCGCTGTTTATGCTGAGGGTGCGGTACAACAGTGAGCAGGGGTTCGCGTTTATGAAGAAGCTCGCCGAGCACCTTACATACTATTCATATGAGGAGTCCGCAGAGGTCGCGGCCACGCGCGGCACATTCCCGCTTTATGAGATGACTGACTACAAGAAGGGCGACCTGCCCATTGAGGGTTATTACATGAGGGAGGAGTGGACCCTTGACTGGGACGCCCTTGTCTCAAAAATCAAGGCAAACGGGCTGCGCAATGCGATGGTGACAACGGCCCCGCCAACAGGGTCCATAGGGATGATTGCAGACGCAAGCACTGGGATTGAGCCGGTATTCTCACTGGCGTTTGAAAAGCGCGTATCGGTCGGCTCGTTCTACTATACAAACGAGATATTTGAGGAGGAGCTTAAGAAGAGGAACTTGTACTCAAATGACCTTGTGAAGTCAATAGTTGAGAATTACGGGAGCGTACAGGGGCTGCCGGATGAGATGGTCCCACGCGATATCAAGGATGTGTTTGTAACTGCGATGGACATACACTGGGCGGACCACATAATGGCGCAGGCCGTGATGCAGCTCTGGGTGACCGACTCAATAAGCAAGACAATCAATATGCCTTCGGACATTACTGTTGAGGATGTAGAGCAGGCTTACTTGATGGCGCACGAGCTCGGCTGCAAGGGGATAACCATATACCGTGACGAGTCAAAGAGCAAGCAGGTGCTCAACATAAACGCGGACGTCAAGGAAAAGCGGTTCAAGGCGGAGATGAGCGCATACACGCTATCTGCGGTTGAGAGGCTTGTTGCGGAAAAGGCCTACCTGCGCGATTACATAAAGCTCCCTGCACCAAAGGCTCAGGCGATGGCGGCGGCACCAGCAACAGCCGCGGCCCTCAACAGCGCCGTGAGCGCCACGCTTGTCCAGCTGAGCATAAACGGGGTTGGCACCGAGGAAGTCGTTGAGGCGGACATCCTGCCCGACCAGCAGCGTCTTGAGAGAGCAGTTGCCCCGCTTGTAAAGATGCCGAAAAAGGGCGGGCATACGGTTGAGAGCTGCCCTGCCTGTGAAAGCAGGAATGTGCACAATGAATCTGGCTGTGTTGCCTGCAAGGAGTGTGGCTGGAGCGCTTGCACAATTTCTTAATTTGGCTCTCTTGGCCGCAGTATTATATTGCTTTTCCCTAAAATTTATGTATGCAGCCTTCTTCCGCGCACAAGAAAAAGCTCCAGAAAAAGATACGGGCCGGCAGGAAAGCACGGCTGCTTTTTGATGCTGAAAAGCAGAGATCCGAGAAAAAGAAGGCCAAGCATGCGCAGGGAAGCTAATCTATGTCATAAAACTGGTGCTGCGGCAGCGACTTCATACACGCCCTGAACTGCTGTATCAGCTCCTCATCCGGCATTTCAAGCACCATATCGCCTTCACGCACAATCTTCTTGGGGATATCATCCTCATTTGGCCCGGCATACCACTTGCGGGCCGATGCAGCGGTATCCTCAGGATGCTTTGAAAGAACCGAGTTTAGCATGCCAACCTCGGCCCCCGCAATCTCCATCGGCAGGGAGCCCCTGCGCGGGAAAATATGGAAATGCATCCTGTAATACTTGTCTGGTGAGATGCCGCTCTCAGTATCGCTGTCTATCGCCAGTATCGGCGCATTGTGGGCAACCACGTTGAAATTCATTACTGACCTGTAGAAGTAAAGGAACGGGAACACCCCCCAAGCTGGCTGTATGATCGACTGCCTGTGCTCGCGGGAGTCCAGGCCGAGCACGGAGGCCACTGGTATCTTGGGGATTATTATGAGCTCATCGGAAAACCTGGGTGCAAATGGCGCCCCTATGTATACTTCCCCATTGCTGTATATCTTCCTCGCGCCATTCTTTTCCTCAAGCACAACGTAGTCATCATATATGTTGCGGCCAGTCTCAAGGTAGTATTGCCTTGCAGTGTCCATCTCAAGCCTTAGGAGGGAGAATATCGGGCCGCTGTATTCCATAAAAGTGAATTGTGAGTGTGGGTGCTGGCGCGATGCGCCGGCGTAAGGCCCCCAGTTCATAAATGAAAGGAAAGATTCTGCGCGCTGCGCGTGCGCGTAGTTGGCAAGGTCCCACATTGACTCAACCATTGAGGTCAGGTCCTTCTGGTCCAATTCGGATGGGAATAGCCTGTGC
>JAOAKR010000049.1 GCA_026419815.1 Microcaldota archaeon
GGTCGGGCCGGTATACCACTCCATCTTGGCAGACTTCTTTGCAATGTTGTCGCCATTGTATGCGGATACCGGGATGACCTTTATTGCCTCTGTCTTGTACCCGATGCTCTTGAGCAGCGTGAGTATCTGCGCCTTTACATCCTCATACTTTACGCGGTCGTAGTTCACGGCATCCATCTTGTTCATTGCAACAACCATCTGGTTGATGCCGAGCACTTTCGCAAGGAACGCGTGCTCCTTGGTCTGCGGCTGGACGCCGTCCTTGACTGACACGACGAGAACTGCGGCATCCGCCTGCGACGCACCGGTAATCATGTTCTTGACGAAGTCCCTGTGGCCGGGCGCGTCAATGATTGTGTAGAAGTACTTCTGCGTCTTGAATTCCTTGTGCGAAATGTCAATCGTAACGCCACGCTCACGCTCCTCTTTCTGCGTGTCCATCACGAATGCGAACTCAAAGGTGGGCTTGCCAATCCTCTCTGCCTCCTCCTTGAGCTTCCTCATCTCCTGCTCCGGTATTGCACCGGTGTCAAAGAGAAGCCTACCGACGGTGGTAGATTTGCCTGCATCCACATGTCCTATAAAGACAATGTTCATATGCTGAAGTTCTGCCATTCATATTCACCTCTAAGGTTTCGGCTATATTAATTAGGTTAACTTTAAAACACTTATTCTATTTTACGTGGCGGCTCCAGTGTTGGCGGCCGTATCCTATTTTATGCTTTCCCTGGGGCGCCGTTATCCGTGCCGGCAATATCCACCCACGGGGCCCTGAAAAGCAGGCCATCCGGATCCTCAATTATCTTGCCGATGTCCACGAGCACCTCCTCAGGAGTTTTTGAGGCAAGTACCTCGTGTATTAGCGTGCCGGTCCCTTTATACCTGCGCAGCGAACGCTCAGTGCAGTAGTCCAGCATCTCGGAATATAAGTTTGCGCGCACCTTCTCATCAGGGTAGCCCCGCCTGCTTAGCCGCTCTTCAAGCACTTTTAGCGGCACCCTGAGCACGATTATCCTGTCAAGCGGTATCTTTATCTCACAGAGCAGGTGCCCTTCCACCACACAATTTTCCGGGAGTGCTTGGAGCTCCCTACTTAGCGCTACCAGGTTTGCTATTTTTGCGTTGTCCACTGGGTCAATTGTGGTCCAGAGGCCTTTGTCATGCACGACCTTGTTCAGGTCAATAAGCTCAAGCTTGTAATTCTCCGCAACAAGCTTTGCAACCGTTGTCTTGCCTGTGCCGGGCACGCCCGTAATCCCTATTCTCATCCTATGTGTTTTGGCCTGAGCGGGATTATAAATGTTGCCAACATAAGCGCCAACCCCTCCTTTTCAGCAAAATATTTAAAGGGGCGCATTGACAATCCACCCTATGAATTTTACAATGATATTGCGGCACGCCGACAGGGAGCATTTCAATAAAGACCTGAGCAACGTGTTTACGGCAAATCTTTTGGCCGAGGGGAAGCTGCGTGCACATAAGATGGGGCGGATGGTGCGCAAGCAGTTTGGGGTTGCCAATACGGTTTATACGAGCATTGCGCCGAGATGCTACCATACCGGCGTTATTATTGCCCATTCCAGCAAGGGGTTTGTTGCACCAGTGATTGAGTGCGAGCGCTCAAAATACGGTGATTTCAGCGGTGGCTTCTTAAAGGAGGGGATGATGGAATCCTGGGTCTCGGTGGTGCCAGGGCATCTTGCTTCCAAAAGGCCGTACCGTGATATTATGCGCGGGTGGGTTGAGAGCGGGCTAGCACGCCTTGACAGGGACGGCTATGCTGAGCATATCCTCTCAAAATACATTATGGAGCGGAACATATTGGCGATCACGCACGACACGACAGTTGCGCCGCTTGCTGAATACCTCGCAGAAAAATGGGGGTTTGAGTTCACAAGTGAGATGTACTGCCCGCCATTCCTCACCGGCCTCTGCCTGCTTCACGATGCAGGCGCGCTCAGCGCAATTAAGTGGATTCGGCCGCCACCCGTCCTCTTGGAGGCAGGGCGCATGCCGCTTGTTGAAACGCTTTGGGAAAAGCGATGAATCAGCGTATGGGTTGGTGCGTTTTGGCTTTGGCAGCGCATGGCAATTGCTCCATAAGCCTGTAGGAAACATCATATGCAATTATGTAAACAGCATATGCGATTGATAATGGGGCAAGCATAAGGCACAATATTGGGAGCGTAAGCCTAAACTTAGCGAGAAGTGCGACTGCCCCCGCATACTCACTACTTTTTTCGTGCAGCCACTCATCTGCGAATGCTGCGCATGCGAATGCTATTGCAAGCGGCAATGCATCCCATTTCCATAGCAGCGCGCACGTAAGCAGTATGATGGCTGCTGCAATCATATGCTCTTTCCTGTCAATCTTGCCTGCTGCAATGTTGCCCGCTGTCGCGCCTGCAATGAGTGGGAGCAACGCCGGCTCCGTGATAATTGCCGCAGCAATCGCAGCACCATATATGACACCCAACAGGATTGAGATGTGCAATGCCCGCTGCTTCCGCTCCGAGTAGTCGTCCGCCACCTTGGTGGTGGCGCCACCGATGATTGCAGGTATTATATATAGCATTGGTACCACATTGCCGCCAGCGGTTTGCCAAATATCATTTTCCTTTAGGCGGGGCAAACTGTGTTTGGCGCACGTAAAGCGCAATCAGCGCCATCATAAGCATTATTCCTGCCGTGCAGCCCGCATCGCGTGGGGGCGGCTCAGCAGGGCCTTCATTTTGTGTGGCCGCTTGCGACTCCTCCTCCACTTGGCTTTTGTTGGCATCACCAGCTTCCTTGGGCGCCTGTTTTGAGTATACTAGCACATTTGCAGAGACGTTGCCAGTATTGTCTTTCCGTAGGGTAGTGTCGTACATATGCATTTTTAGCGTGCCTGCACCGTTTGCAAACCCGCCATATTGCGATCCAACTGCGAACTCCGTGCCATTGCCTATTATTGCGCTAAGCCTGCCCAGCTGCAAGCCTGGCCCTTCCACCGAGCCGTCAGGCCCCTTGACGAATTGTGGGCGCGGGTCATACCCCCACCTGCCAGACGCTGACACAACCAAGTAATCGCTTTCAGATATGTTGAGGCCACTGTCAACCCACTCGGCATTTGCGGGCACAATCAAGGTCTTGTTATGTGCTAAAACATATCCCTGTGGGATTGTGCAGTATGCTGCTCCAATGGCGAGCAGGAGAAATGCCAACAGGATGCCGGGTTTCATAAATCAGCGTTTCGCTGCCAACTTATTTTAATGTGAAATAGAGCCGTTTGTTGGTGGCGCCCTTATTCTCCAGCTTCAACACCTCAATAGTGCCTATCTCCCGCGTGTTGCGTACGTGTGTCCCGCCATCGGCCTGCACGTCAATCCCGCCGATATCAACAATCCTCAGCACGCTTATTGATGGTGGCAACGCGGCAGCCAGCTTGACAACGCCCTCAATTTTCATTGCTTCCTCACGCGGCAATTCGTATGCCTTCACGTCAAGCCCCGCCTCAATCTGCGCATTGGCCTCACGCACACATTCTTCCATAAGCGCACGGTCAAACTGCTGTATGCTGAAGTCAAACCTGCTCTTGTCAGTGTCAAGCTGGTTCCCGGTTATTTGTGCGCCTGCCTTTTTGTAAAACACATTCGCGAGGATGTGCGCCGCGGTGTGCATCCTCATAAGCTTATGCCTCCTTTCCCAGTCAAGCACGCATCTGACCACATCGCCTTGTGCAAGGCCTTCCTTATCAACTTCTATGATGATGGTGCCATTTTCCTTTTGCGCACGCACAACCCTAAATTCTGCACCATCGCCTTTACGCACCAGTTTACCTGTATCTGAGGGCTGGCCACCGCCTTGCGGGTAAAACAGCACCTCATTTAGCACGACACGGCATGGTGCCGGCACGGCAACAACTACGCTATCACATTCCTTCCTGTATGAATCCTCAAGGCAAGCCAACTTTTGCACGGCCTCACTCCCGTATCTTGCCAATGGCCTTAATGCCAAACCACCAAGAATTAGGGTCCATTTTTGAGAGTGCAGCAGCCCATTTCCTTGCCGTCTTGGTGCGTAAGGCCGGCAGTATCCGGTTTATCCATTCCCTCGCATTCCTATGCCCCTTATAC
>JAOAKR010000050.1 GCA_026419815.1 Microcaldota archaeon
GTCGGCAGCGTCAGATGTGTATAAGAGACAGGGTTTGAGCGGAGGATTACTCCGCGGAATGCAGTAAGGTTTGATGGGCTCCACTGCGCCAGCGCATCCGAACCAGGTATGAACAGGATGTAAAGGCCCCAAGTTGACGGGTCGGCCTTGATTGCATCCGCCGAAGATATGACTTTGCCGTATACCCATCCCTGGCCGTAATGCGCGGTTACCTCATCCTCAGGAGTTAGCGACCACTTGCCGTCGCTCTCGTTCCAAAGGGGCACTGAATACTCAATGACTGGGCGGAGCACCTTGCCCTTATCGTATTCATCTTTTGACTCAAGGGCGAGCATCGGGTCGTAAAGCCCTTCTATTGAGAATGATATCGCGCGCGTGAGCGCCTTTTCAGCATACACGCCGCTTCCTGAAACCTTTATTGCTGTGCTTGTGGATATGTTGGCGGTAAACGGCCCGGCCAGGTATGAGTCGCAAGTGGGCTCTGTATAGTTAAGCTCAAGGCCTGCATCCTGCGCGCGCGACTTGAGCGATTCAAGGTATCCCTTGAACTTGCCTGTAAAGTTCCTGCACAACAGGCCGTCCGGCCCCGCAATCTTCTCCTTGCCGGCCCAATCCTTTGTATACTTGCCGGTCCCGTTTATCACTTCCATATCTATGTCATACAGCGAGCGCTTGGCGAGCCGCTCAAGCGAGTATGACAGTGCCGGTGAGTCAATGTCAGAGAGCAACGCTGATGTTGCGGCCAGGCGCGCGTGCATTGAGCGCGCCTGCTCGTCCACCGCCACCCGTTGGGACTCAATAGTGAGTATGAGCACAAGGAATACAAGGAGAATCATCACTGAAAGTGTGAGCGCGAACCCCTTCCTCATACTTCCACCACCACCCTCACGAATGTGGCGCCATAAGGCGCTTTCCCATAGTTGCCTGTCGCAAACTCATCCGGCGTGTAAAGCTCGGTGGGGAGGGCACATACGTTTGCGCCGGCAGTAGCTGTGCCGCCAGAGGGCGGGCAATAATTGCCGTAAGTGTAGGGGTACTGTATGCGCTCGCCCTTAACGATTACCGGCACTGTTGAAACAACGGCGACTGACTTGCGCGCCCCTTCTTTCTTGCGCACGTAAGTATCCCCAAAGGGCTTCCACTTGCTTCCAGTGTAGTATTCAATTGAGTAGCCTATCTGCGGGGGAATGAGCGGGTTTATCTGTGAAGACCACATCTCCTCGGCCTCGCTCTCCCTAAGCGCGTGTATCAGCGGGATTTTGTGCCCTCCATAAAACCCATCATCCAGTGTTATCTCGTGGTAAAGCAGGATGTCCATTATGCTGCGGCCGTAAGAGTAAAGCGTCTCGTCCTGCAGGTATGAGTAATCCCTTGAAAATTGGCTTAGCGTGCCAACAAAGGCAATAACCACTACAAGCGCAATGAATGCGTCAAGTATGAATATGAACCCGCGGTTCATAAATGGGATTTATGCCCTGACATTAATAAAGGTTATTATATATGGAGTGGGCCATATTAGGCGGCTGCAGTGCGCGCGCGTTTGCACATATGCCGACCGGCTATTGCTCTTCTTGCACATTCCTCTCAACACGCCGCTGCGACCTGTACATCCCTATTATCTCATCAACAGTTGTTGCGTCCTCTGGCCGCTTGTCGGTGCGCACATCGCCGACCATCCTGGGGAACCTAAGCGCATACCCCACATCTCCGCTATCACGGCCGCAGGTGTGCTGTGGCGAGCGCGTAATCTCATCTGCATTCACAGTAATTACATATTTGGGCTCAACCCAGAATGTCGGCTCCATAAGCGAGCGCACGCGAGCGTTCGGCTTTTTCACCCTTATCACTGAAAGCTTCTCCTCAAGCGCCTTCATTTGCTCCTCAGTGAACCCTGAGCCGACCTTTGCAATCGTCTGGAACGTATCTGTGTGCGGGTCATATACGGCTCCGAGAACCCCGCCGAATTTGAGCTGGGCACGGGCGCCCTTGCCCGCGTAATACCCGATTATGGCTATATCTACCGTGTCGCTGAGCTCGCCGCGGTATGAGCGCTTGAGCTTGACCCACGCAAACTTGCGCGCGCCCGCAGTGTAAGGCGCGGAAAGGTCCTTTGCCATAAGGCCCTCGAGCCCGCGCGACACAAAATCCTGGAAATGCGCTTCAATCTCATCTGCCGAGCTGGTTATATATGATTCGGAGGGAGCAATGAGTTGGCTGCCCTTTATGAGGCCTTCAAGCATTTTCCTGCGGGCATGCAGCGGCTCCTGTGATATGTCCTTGCCGTCAACATAAAGGAGGTCAAACGCGAACAGGCGCAACGGCATCTCAGCTGCCTTCTCATCAACACCGTGCTTGCGCTTGCGCTGTATGGTCTGCTGGAAAGGGTAAAACTCCCCTGTCTGCTCATTGTACGCGAGCGCCTCCCCCTCAAATATCATATCCTTGCATTTAAGCTGCCTGATTGCACTGACAACCTCAGGAAGCATATTCGTCATCCGCTCCATCCTGCGCGAGAATATCTCAACCTTATCGCCCTTCTTGTGGCATTGCAGCCGGAACCCGTCATACTTCGCCTCAACAAGGCACTTGCCAAGCCGTTTTGCGATTTCCTCGGGCGACGGCAGGCGCTCTGCAAGCGCGGGGCGCACGGGCATAAGCGGCTGCATTGAAAACTTCATGATTGATTCGGGATCGCGGATGTAAGACTCGGCGACCAGCCCAAGGTCGGAGCACTTGTTGTATGCAGATTCAAGCGCTTCACGGTCGCTCTTGTCACCCTTATGCATAAATGAGAGTGCATCCAGAACGGTCGGGTCGCCAACACCCAGCCTGAGCCGGCCTATTGGGAACCGCGCAATGTATTTTGCCTCAAGCGGGGACGCATTGTTGAGCAGCTCGGCCAACAGCCCTATCTTGGCCTCCTGTGAGCCGTGGCCGCCAAGCGTTGCAATCCTGTAAAACGTCTGGAAAACCTTTTTTATTGTGAGCTTCTCTGAGAAAAGCGAGGCCTGCCTTTTTGCAGAGCACATCTTTTCGGCAACCTTGCCCAAATCGCCAGATTTAAGGTATTGCGCCTGCACTTCCTTCTGCGAATATCCGAACGCCTTTGAGATTGCCTGCTCAACCAGCTTCTCGCCAAGGCCGACCTCAATCCCAGCGTGCGGTGGCGCAACCGCCCCCTGCAACAGGTATACTGAAAAGCGGGCTTCATCGGGCGGCTGCTGCTTGAACAGCCAGGCCATCACCTCAACCATCTCGTTCCGCGATTTTGTTGACTCAAGGGCGAGCATAGTCTCGGCAAGCTGTGAGAAGTCCATAAGCATACTTTGCCGGGAATGTTTTTATGCTGTTGGAACGCTCGGTGCCCGCAAAAATGATCCCGCCTGCCCGCGCGCCAATTTAAGCTTTGCCAGCCACAACTACAATATGAAGCAATGGCTTGCACTCGCACCGGTTTTATTGCTTGCGTTGGGGTGTGTCGGCCTGGGCGGCACGAGGCCTGCACAGCCGGAAGACGGCAGGCTTAGGCTGGAGGAGGTGGCCGGCCACTCCACAGCTAACGACTGCTGGGTTATCATAAATGGCAGGGTGTACAACGCAACCAAGATTATCGGCAAGCATCCAAAAACTGACAGTTGTATCATCCCTTTCTGTGGCAAGGACGGGACGGCTTCTTTCAACGCTGCGCCCCATACCCCAGGGGCTGGCATAGAGCTTGAACAGCTTTATGTGGGGGAGATTGAGGGGGCGGGCTAATGCTGGTGTGGCTGGGGCTGCTGGCACTCCTACTTATACTTTCAGCAGCCGCAGTTGCCACACTCACGGCAAGGGGCATTACAAAATTTCCTGCCGGGTGGCACGTGTGGCTGGCACGCATTGGCATTGCACTTGCGCTTGCACACGCCACGCTTGCACTGCTGGCATACGTGTGAGGGATGTATATGATAGTTGAGATATTGGCCGCTACAATGCTTGTGAGCGTGATGTCCATTGCAGGCATCGTACTGCTTTCGGCGAACGGGCGCCTGCGGCCTGCCGTGCCTGTCTCTTATACACATCT
>JAOAKR010000004.1 GCA_026419815.1 Microcaldota archaeon
AGATGTGTATAAGAGACAGACGCGCAACAATCTCGGCCCCCGCACCGAACCCACGCATCGCCTCCTGCACAACCACAAGCCGACCTGTCTTTTTCACAGAAGTGATAATGCTTTCGTGGTCAAGCGGCTTGATTGTCCGGACGTCAATGACCTCACAGGAGACCCCTTCCCTCTCAAGCTGTTCCGCCGCCGTTTCACACACTTTCACCATAGCACCCCAAGCCACAAGCGCAACATCCTTCCCCTCACGGGCAGTCCTGCACCTGCCTATAGGCAGCGTATACCTCTCTTGCGGCACATCCTCCTTGAACGCGCGGTATAGCCGTTTGTGCTCAAGGAAAAGCACAGGGTCAGCATGCTCAAGCGCCGATGCCAGCAGGCCTTTCGCTTCATACGGGCTGGCAGGCACGATGATAGTGATCCCCGGGATATTGGCGTACATACCCTCAATCGGCTCAGCGTGCAGCTCAAGCGCACGTATCCCGCCGCCATATGGTATTCTCACGACGATAGGCATTGAAAACCGCCCGCGCGTGCGGTTGCGCACACGCGCCATATGGGCGTTTATCTGGTTATATGCGAGGAAAGTGAAGCCGTCAAACTGTATCTCGGGGACCGGCCGCAGGCCGGCATATGCCATCCCGACTGCCGTCCCAATGATGCCCGACTCTGCAAGCGGTGTGTCAAACACGCGTTTCTCGCCAAACTTTGCCTGCAGCCCGTCAGTAACCCTAAACACGCCACCGTTCTTGCCGACATCTTCCCCGAATACCACTATGCTCTTATCCCTCTCCATCTCCTGCGCGAGGCACGCGTTGATTGCCTGTATCATGTTCATCTCAGCCATAAGCTCACCTCTCAAGCCCTTTCAGGTAATCACGCTGCTCGCGCAGCTCCTCAGGCATATCCGCATACACATACTCAAACATCCGTTCCCAATGGGTCTTGTATGATTCCGCTTCCTGCACCGCCCGTTCTACCATATCCTCTGCATTTGCAAGCGTTTCCCTTTCAATGGCCGTTGTAAGAATACGCTTTGCCTTCAGGTATTTGGCAAACCGTGCGATTGGATCCTTGGGGACCCACGCATCCCTCTCCTTGGGGTCGACATACCTCGTGGGATCATCAGCAGTGGTGTGCAGGCCCATCCTGTATGAGACCGCCTCTATAAGGGTAGGCCCCTTGCCCGCACGCGCACGCGCAACTGCCTCACGCGCCACATAGTAAACACCAAGCACGTCATTCCCGTCCACCTGCACGCAATTTATCCCGGCTGCAATGCCTTTTTGTGCAAGCGTTTCAGCGGCAGTCTGCTTTTTGCGCGGCACCGAAATTGCCCACTGGTTATTCCTGACTATAAACACGACAGGCGCATTGAACACGCCCGCAAAGTTCAGTGCCTCATAGAAATCCCCTTCAGAAGTGCCCCCATCCCCCGTATACGCCATAACCACTTTTTTATCCCCTAAATAATTGAGTGCCATGCCAATCCCGGCAGCGTGCGGGAAATGCGTTGCAACCGGCACGCAAATAGGGGTAATATTGAATTCCCTTGGCAGTGCATTGCCCTCCTCAAACCCCATAAAGTACATAAGCAGGAACTTGAGGGGCACACCCATCGCAACATACATCCCCTGCTCGCGGTATGCGGGCACAACCCAGTCATCCTTGTTGAGCGCGAATGCTGACCCGACGCTTATTGCTTCCTCGCCTTGGCACGGCGCATATGTGAGCATCCTGCCCTGCCTTTGCAGCTTAAGCGCCCTGTCATCAAGCACACGTGTTGTTATGAGTGCACGGTACATACCAAGCAGCTGCTGTTTTGATAGGCCCAGCTTTTTCTCAAGCCGCTTGTCAGCAGCGCCCTTCTCATTCAGGATTTGCACGTAATTTACGCTACCGGTATAAGCAGTTCTGGCTGGCATATACTGAACTTATGCTGAAATTATATAAGATTGCCAAAATGGCCAACCGCCGTTTAGTGCCTTCTTCCAGCAATAAAGTCCAGGATGCCCATCTTGCGCACCGGCCTCCTTAGCTGTGCAGGGTCAAACCCCTCTTTCATTGCGGCAAGTATGCCCCCCACTTCCCAGTAATTCTCCGCAACAATCACATTTCTCATCCTCATATTTTCAGGGGTTGCGTTCATCAATGTCCTGTTTTCCTTAACTGCAATTATAGGGATACCCCACTTTTGCGCGGCAAGCGCGGGCACACCGCCCATACACGTATATGGCAGCACGATTGCATCAACATCCCTCACACGAAGATCCCCCCCGCTTGCAACCGGGCGTGGCGCCCTGTCAAGCCCCTGGAGCACACAGCCGAGATAGGCAGGCCCAATCGCCTCAGCAGCGGCACGCGGGTCAACCCGCCCGCTGTGCATTTCCTTGTAAATCTCATACTTGCTCAGGAGCGGCGCGTGGGCTGCCGGCACACCGAGCCTGCTCGTAACCAAATGCGATATGATCGCCTCGGCACCACCGTATGGGTTTGCACCCTTCCCACGGAAATATTCCTCAAGGTCGTGCATGCTCACCTTTATTTTGAGCGAGATTGCAAGCGCATCCGCACCTTTCCTAAGCGCAAGCTCGCAGGCGTCAAGCAGCGCGTCCTCGTTGCCAATCTCACCGACGAACGAGCCGTTCGGCGTCTTAACGGCGCGCACATCAACCCCCTCACCAGTCCTGAACACACCTGAGATCCCAATGCCGCCCACAGTCCTCATCGCCTCAATGGTGTTCATAGCCAGGTCATAGCTCTCCTTTTGCATCCCATTGTCAAGTATAACACCAATCTTGTTCCGCTCAACCTCTTTCAGCTCAATGTCTCCCTTGAAGAATTTGTCAAGGAGGTACCCCTCAACATAAAGCACGTTCCTTTTTGCAAGGTTTATGGCCACTCCGTTTACAGCGTTTGGGTGCGAAATCACCTTATCCGCTATTGCGGCGATCATGTTTGTTGCGGGTGTTGCATCCCCCACGTAGCCCCCAATATCGGCCTTCACACCGGTCGGCACAATATGCGCAACTACAAACTGGTTTGCCATCTTCACCGCCTCCGCAGATTCCCCTTTTTGGCCGCCCTTGCCCGCCCACCGTGCCCTTCACCGGAACCGCTGCTGGCGCGCACAGTATCCTCCCGCACCGACAAGTCAACGACAAAATCCTTCCCACTGGCATCAACAACTGCATACCTAAGCACCTTGCCGCCAGCGTGGTTGCGCAGGTATTCCTGTATATGCTCAAGCAGCTTATCGCTCGGCACATCGCCCCTTGGGACCTTAATCCTCCTTGAAACTATCATAGACTACACTCTCCACAAAAAATTATAACCCGCAGCTGCACACAGCTGTGGCACGGTCCCGCGCAATGCACTTACACCTGCAATTTGTGCCCAATCACTTCCCACGCCCTGTATGAGCTTCTCACGAATGGGCCGCTCGCAACAAACTTGAACCCCATCCCCTTAGCAATTTTTGCATATTTTTCAAACTGCTCTGGCCGCACATATTCAGCCACGGGATAATGCTTCGGTGTGGGGCGCAGGTATTGCCCAATCGCAACCGCCGTAACACCAGCCCCCTTCAAGTCTGCAAGCGCCTCGCACAACTCCCCCTCACTCTCACCCAAGCCAACCATAATCGCAGATTTTACAATAATGTGCGGGTATCTATCCGAAACGTGCCTAAGCACAGAAAGCGATTGCTCATAACTTGCACGCAAATCCCTAACTTTTGGCGTTAGCCGCCTCACAGTCTCAATGTTATGCCCGAACACGTCAGGCCCTGCGCCACAAACTAAATCAATAAGCTCGCGCCTGCCCTGGAAGTCAGGTGTAAGCACTTCAATTCTCACACCTTCGCATTCCCTCTTGATTGTGCTGATGCAGTGCGCAAAATGGCCCGCACCCAAATCCTCCAAGTCATCCCTGTCAACACTTGTGATCACAACATATTTCAGCCCCAGCCTTACAACTGCCTCGGCAATCCGGTTTGCCTCGCCAGCATCCAATCCGTCCCCTTGCAGGGCAGTTTTAGTATTGCAAAATCTGCACCCGCGCGTGCACGTCCTGCCTAAAACCATAAACGTGGCAGTCCCGTTGCCCCAGCACTCGTTCACGTTAGGGCATTTGGCCTCCTTGCACACAGTCACAACATTAAGCGATGATAGCAGCCGCTTGGTCTCATCATAGCCGCCGCTCGGAAGAGGTATTTTTAGCCAGCAGGGCTTCACAGCACAATTACGCGCCCAAAATTAATATCTGCACACCATCCACTTCAGGCATATGCGGCCAATCAGCCCACATCGCAGGGTATGCCGCAGCTTTTGAGGCGCCTCTGGGCATTTTTTGACCCCAGGCGCGCAAGCAGCTTCACTATGTCAATGCCTACCAGGTGGTTGCATAGCACGTACTCCGGCACTTCCCTCGTATGCCTGAATTTTCTGAGCGCGCGCAACACCATATAGTCCCTAAGCTCGGCCATAAGCACAACCAGTGATGAGGCGAGAAGGCCTACACCAACCATTGCGCCCACTTTATATATGTCGCCTTCCTGCCCACTGATTGCCTGCACTACAGAATATGCGAGCAGCGGGCTTGAAACTGCACACCCGGCAGTTCCCATAACAATATACTCAGGCTTGGGGCTGATGCGCTCTATAGCCCTGTGTAGCTTGCGCATTGCAGCGCGCTGTGCGCTCCTGTTATTATGCAACGCCGGATTTACGGTGCCGCTTGCCATACATTTCCTAAAGGGCAAATACTTAATATGCGTTTTTATTGCTTTGCGCAAAATGGTAGTGGGACCAAAATGCCTTCAAAGACACAGCACGACGATGAGATGAATATGCGCGTAGCAATACGCTCTGCAAAGTTGGGCATCAGGAAGAAGGAGGGCGGACCGTTCGGCGCGTGCATTGTAGGCCCGGACGGCAAAGTGCTCGCAGTCGCACACAATACGGTGTGGAAGAGCTGCGACTCAACTGCCCACGCAGAGGTTAATGCAATACGCATGGCGTGCAGAAAGCTCAAGAGCATAGACCTTTCCGGGTGCACTATATACTCAACGTGCGAGCCGTGCCCGATGTGCTTTGCGGCGATACACTGGGCAAGGATAAAGAACATAGCTTACGGCGCCACGATTGATGATGCGTCTGCATACAAGTTCAATGAGATGAGGCTGTGCAATGCCGATATAGCGAGGAAATGCAAGCTTGAGGGAGTAAGGATAAAAGGCGGCGTGCTCCGGGTTGAATGCCTGCACCTTTTTGAGGAATGGCGAAAATCAAAGGGGAAGCCGTATTAACCTGAACTGCGTGGAAGCTGGCAGCGGGCGGATGCTGTGCTGTCGGGTGCGATTATGCGCATAGTGTTCCGCGAAAAATCCTTGTAGTTCCAAGCCAGCGGAAAAGATTTTTGGGCCAAGCTCCATTTCCCCATATACGTTCTTCAGGACGAGCAGAAGCTGAAAGATTTTTGGGCCAAGCCCGCATCTTTCATCCCACATTATTTTCCTGCCAATGCCGCGTCAATTGCAGGCCTGTTGAACCCGATTATGATGTGCCCGTTAATCTCAATCACTGGGACGCCCATCTGCCCGCTCTTCTGCACCATTTCCATAGCTGCAGCCTCGTCCCTGCTCACATCCACTTCCTCAACCTGCACACCCAGGGACCGCAGGTAGTCAACCGCCATATGGCAGTATGGGCAGGTGGGTGTCTTGTAAACCTTGGCCCTCGGCTGCGGCGCGTTCATCCTATCCATTATTGCATCAATCTTCTTTTTGCGAATCTCCTCAAGCTCATCAGGCTCAATGTCAATCTTCATATGCGCAATTAGCAGCGCTACGCTTAAATATCTCGTGGCGTAATCCCAGTTATGGCAATATACGTGTGCAGTGTGTGCGGGTATGAGTATGATGAGGAGGAGGGTGATCCAGACTCAATGATTGACCCAGGCACATTGTTTGAGGATATCCCAGAGGATTGGAAGTGCCCGCGGTGCGGTGCGCCAAAATCGGCATTTGAGGAAAAGAAGGCTTAGCTTACGGAGAAACCACATATGTTTGCAAAATGCCTAAAGGATGCCCCAGATAAACAGCTGGATCCCAGCCCACCAAGTTGATTATAATTTAACGATAGGGAGTGCATACTCTCCGCTGAGAGGCCTTTCGGCGGTGGCTCGCCCACCAAGTTGATTATAACCGAACCTGTCGCCTATTTTCTTGCGGTGTGGTCCCTGTTAATTCTGGACGGCAAAGGTCCCTGCTGGTTTGAATACTTGCTGTGGACGTTGTCGTCATACCCAATTTCAGCGGGGTTGGTCAGCTTCACGAAGGACATCTGCGCTATTTTCATCCCCTCGTAAAGGTAAACGGGGTTCGGGTTCACTGATGAGAGCTCAAGGGTTAGTGTTGCAGGCTGCCTGTAGCCCCACCCTGCGTGGATCAGCCCTGCGGTCATATGCACAACAATTCCAAGCCGGCCAACCGAAGACCTGCCTTCCAGTTGGCCAGTGATATTGTTTGAGAGGCCGATGCGCTCAATGGTTGTCGCGAGCACGAAGTCACCCGGCTTTATTGCGTAGGGCCCGCTGCTTATGTCGTGCTGGTCAAACTCCATCTCTATATCCTTGCGCGGGTCAATTATCTTGCCCGTTTTGCGGGCGACCAGCAGTTTGCTCCCAAGCCGTATGTCAATGCTATCGGGCCCGATGTTCTGCGGCTCAAGCGGGTCTATTATTATGTCGCCAGTATTGATGTGGCGCAGTATGTCCGAGTGGCTGAGCATAATAAGTTATTGGCTGGGAGTAATATAAATTAGGGGGAAGGCGAGCAAACAATCTATGGGCAGAAAAATAATGATAAGCGGAGGCTACTTTGAGACTACCTTGAGAGCCCGCTGGTAGTCCTCCGGGTCTATGGCCACAACAGTGCGGTCGCCCTCCTTGCCTATAATGTAAACGGACCTCAGGTTAATCCCTTCGTTTGCAAGTTTCTTGGCCACCTTGTAAAGCTCGCCAGGCCTGTCTATCATTTTCAGCACGATTATGTCGTTGACGACGGCCTTGAGCCCCACCTTGTTGAGCTCATTGAGCGCAGTATTGATGTCCGTGGTAAGCACGCGTATGACACCGGTCTTCTCAAACCCTTGTGCCGAAATTGAGATAATGTTCACACCGGTCCTGCTGAGCGCTTCTGTGACATCTGCAAGGGCGCCTATCCTATTCTCAACGATGATGGTCAGCTGCTTCATCATGCTTACACCCGCTATTATTAGGGATCCCATCCTTTTTAAAGGTGCCCAGGGATAGAAACGTTCATAATATAGCATTGCAATAATAAGCATATGCAGGCCCACGCGGGCAAAGTAATGCCCATAAAAATTGGGGAGTTTGGGAAGATAAACCCACAGGTTGAGCAGGAGTTCGGGTATTCAAGGATTGAGACGCATTGGGTGCGTGACACTGCCGCAATAGCGCTCATCAGCTGGGCAAGGAATGAATGCCTGCTTGCCCACATTACGCAAGAAAAGGTCCCTATGCTCAAGCCTGCGCTAGCACAGGCCGGCATTGCGGATGCGGACCAGTGCGTTGTTGCTGCGCCTATCCGCTGCAGCAAGGGCCTGCTCTCTGGAGTGCTTGAGCTTGTCGCCCCGATTACAGGAAACATACAGCTGGTCTATTTTGCATCGCTCGCATCGCTCGGCTATTCACTTTATGAATCAGTGTATTACCCAGAGGAGGTTGACCCGCGCGTGATAACGCACAGCAAGCCGGAGCTGCTGGCTGCACAAGACAGCGGCTCAAACCTGATTTATGTGAATTGGGAGCTCACGCGCGAGCCGGTCCGCATTACACATCCCCCTGCGGCAGGCAATGCTTGCGATATGCACCAGCCAATAGGCCTTATGCGCATAGTGAAGTAATTTCAGGCCAAAGAAAAGCGCTGGGGGGGAGATTCCCACACAGCCCCATCCTTTTGCAAGAACGGGCTGTCCTCGTTTTGAACTCCCGGAGCCTTTCGGCCACTGGATTAGCAATCCAGCGCCCTACCTGACTAGGCGACCCCAGCGCGGGGGCCCCACCGCGCCCCCGCACCCCTCGGGGACCGTGAAGCCCAAGTTTGCCCCACCGCGCCCCCGCACCGCAAAATTATCAGGAGCAATTGGCAAGGCCGTCATATTTGGAGCGGCTTCACCTGGATGGATACTACAGCCGTACAGGGGCTTTGCCCATCCTGCAAGCTCCCTCCTGTTGGCTTGCGGCACGGCACATCCTGCTTAGGGATGCTCCTTCCGGCCTGACCCGGTTCACATGATGAACCGCCGCGCAAGGCAGGAGATCTACACTGTGCAGGCGGACCCCTACACAACTGCGGCACCTCTCCAGGCTTTTCGGCCCCACCATAAAGGGGATTTGCGGTTACAAGGGACCCCTCGCCCCCCGGCCTAGCCGCATCTCTCTTTTGGAATTACAATGTATTTAAACATTCTTGGCGATTAGTGCTCTTATGCGGAAAAGGGCGGCACTCTCGGTCTTGCTTGCACTTATGCTAATTTTGCTTTCAGGATGCGTTGAGCGCTCAGTCCCTATAGTTTCGCAGAAGCCTTCCATTGAGAAAGCAACAACTTCAGATGTGGACGGCGATACAATACCTGACGTGTGGTACTACAAGCTGCGCGACCAGTCAGTAGTTGACACGCAGTCGGGCAATGACATATCAATGCGCAAGGAGGTTTACATACGCGGCACGGAAAAGAACACATCTTTCCAGCTTCAAAACTACTACCGCAGGAATGAAACGCGCGCGGAAGCGCTTTATGCACGGCTATCTGCGGTGTCAACGCTCAGCCTGCAATGCACATACGCGATTGAAGAGGTTGTGCCTTGCGACAGCGAGACGCAGTGCACAAACCTTTGCCTGTCAAAGCCGCGCTGCCTGAACGGGCTCAACAAGTTCCCACAGCTTAACGGTACGTTTTACCAGCTTTCAGTTGACCTTGTGCGCACGAAAAGCCAGGCGTCCGCCCTGAAAAAGCTAATCGCGGAGACTCAGTCCGCGACGGAGGCGGACCTGGGCGTAATCCTTGGCAAGCGCGATGAGCTGCTTGCATCAATTGACAAGCTGCTTGCAGCTCCGGTGTTCCAGGAGAACTTGTGCAACGCCAACGAGTTCATAATGCTCCAAGGGGCGCTTTATACCCTGGATAGCGTATACCCAAAAGATGAAAGTGCCATAAAGGCCCAATACTATTTTGCATATTCAAGGTATGAGGTTAGCGTGAAGACTTCCTTCACATATGACGAGAACGCAGTCATCGAGGTTGATGAGGTAATCCCACAGCAGTTTGCGCGCGGGAAGCAGGATGTTTCGTTCATAATAGTCCCAAGGGTTGTGTCTGAATCCACACCAGTGGTTGCCCGCTACCGCCTCTCGTTCACAAAGGGCGACCGTGTGCGGGATGATATCGCATATAAGTCCGAAACTGGGCCACACGACTGGGATTCGGTTATGCAATCGGTAGCATACCCGGCAGGCACTGCGAAGGTGCTCGAGCTTGAGGGCATCCCCGCATACGTTGCTGCAAGGGATACTTTTGTTGGGATAACCGGCCAGCTAAGGCCAACAACAGGCCTTGCCTGGTCAGCGGCGCTCGGCGCGTTTGCATTCCTCCTGCCGCTATACCTTTTGCTGGTGGCCCTGCGGCTGCTCTTTGAAGCGTTTAAGTGCATCAGCGCCAAGGAGCCGCTTGTTGAGGCAGTTTACAGGGTAGCCGGCCACGGGGGCCGCAACAGGCTGCAAATACTCGCGTTTGCACTCATCATGTCCGCAATAGGCACCTACCTTACTTGGAATGCTGGCGAGCCGGAAGGGTTTGACGTTGTCCAGGTCCTCTTGTCGGACAACACGCAATTGGTTGCGGCGGCCTGCATGCTTACCGGCCTGTTCAGCGCATATTTCATCGTGGCGGATGTGCTAAAAGGGATTGCTCTCGGCGCGAGATATTTCCGTGCACCCATAACGCAGGGGATACGCAAGGTGCTTGTTGAGAAGGAGCTCCGCGAGGAGATACAGAAGATGCGGTCGGATATGCTCGCGCTCAAGGAGCGCGCACAGGCGGTCGGGCTCGCGTTTGACACTGCGCGCACCGATGCATTCCTGGCAGCGCTCGGCTCGCTTGAGGCCCAGATTTCCCAGGGAGATATTGACGGTGCGGAGTCAAGGATGGGTAGGGAAGTGCGCAATGAGTATACGTCACTGCACCAGTCGCTCTCCGTCGCACTTGAAGAGTCGGAAGAAATCGCACATATCCGGGAATCGCTTGAGCCTGAGATATCCCGGATTGAGGACCTTTACGGCCAGGCGGCAGTGCTCCAGCTAAAGATTGACAGGAAAAATTGGAGGGAGGAGGCAAACGCTTACAGGGCAATTGCCGAGTCACAGGGCCTTGCAGCCGCGAAAAGGCATCTTGAGGCAGTTTCCCAGCATATTAAGCAGGATTATGCGTCTCTCAGCTCGCTCATATCCGTGTGCAAGGATGACAAGCTGTTTGTTGAGGGGCTGCGTGAGCGCCTGCAGCCAGACATTGAGCGGCTTGAAAGCTTGTACAACGAGGCGGAATCGCTCGGCATACCTATAGAGCGCAAGAACGTGCGTGCGCTTGTTGACAAGCACAAGGACCTGATAGAGCTGCAGGGGTATTCTGCCGCAAGGAAATACCTGGAATCGGTGGCACAGCAGGTACAGCGGGAATATTCTGCCGCAATGGAAACAATAACACTAAACAGGGAAGAGCGGCTGCAGTGCGAGGCGGCCTACCAGCGTGCCGAGCAGCAAGTGGCTGCTGTTGAGGAGGCGTACTCACAGGCGTCCTTGCTTGGCATTGCACACGAAAGGAAAAACTGGCGTGCCGAGCTCGCAAAGTATAAGGACATTGCATCATCAAAGGGGTATCGTGCGGCAAGGATGCACCTTGAGTCAGTGTCATCATCCTTGCAGCAGGAATACTCTTCCCTGCGCGACAGGATATTTGCTGGGCGCGAGAGCGCTTCGGCAATTGAGTCGCTCAGGAAATCGCTTGAGCAGCAGGTAATGGCCGTTGAGGACTTATATGCCCGCGCGCGGTCATACGGGATTGATGTGAAGCCGCAGGACTGGCGCGCCGAAATAGCCGCATACAAGGGGATCGCCGAGTCAAAGGGGCTTACCGACGCCCGCAAGTACCTTGAAGGCGTTTCAGACAGGGTTTCAAGGGAGCATTCGGCACTTGCGCTTGCGGTTGCCAATGCCGAGCGCCTGAAGCGCGAGCTTGCACCCGCTCTGTTTGACAAGATACGCTCAATGCGCTCTGACATTGAGGCGCTTAAGCAGGCAGCCGTGTCGGCAGGCATTGAGGTTGACTTTGGCGGGGTAGCAGCATTCCTGCGCTCGCTGTCGGATGCCGAGGCACTAATCTCTTCAGGCAGGCCGGCCGAGGCTGAGCAGCTCGTAAACGGCCAGGTAAGGGCAAATTACAATGCGCTTCGTGAGCAGCTCTCACTGCGCATAGACCAGGAGAAGATACTTTCCAACGAGGCGGCCTCCGTTGAGGATGAGCTTGACGCGATTGAATCGCTATACGCCCGCGCATCCGCCGCGGGCATTGAGTATGAGCCGCCAGCACTTAGGCAGGCGCTATACGGCTATCGTGACCTGTTCCAGTCAAAAGGGTTTGCCGAGGCGAAGAGGCAGCTTGACCAGCTGCTCAAGTCCGCAAAGGAGGAGCGGGCACGCCTAGAGTCCATAATATCAAAGGCCGAGGGTCTGATGAAGGTGCGCTTTGCGTGCCCCATCTGCTCCCGCATAACCTCGCTCGCCTCAGACAAGTGCCAGAGCTGCGGTGTCCCGCTTGAGGAGGGCTTCTCGGCAAGGTATACCGACCTTAGGCACGAGCTTGACGCGGTTGCATCTGAGCTGCGCGAAAAGAAGATCTCCGGGGCAGACCGTGTCCTTGCATCAGCGGACGTGCTGCTCTCACACCTGCTTGAGGGCATTTCAAAGAAGAAGTTTGACAAGGCAGCCGAGCTGCTCCCAGCCATCTCAGAGAAAGTCAGGCACCTCAAAGGCCAGCTTGCGGCCGCACAGGCGCTTGAGGCTGAGCTGGGCGCCAGCATACAGCAGATAGAATCGCTGGCGGAGAGCATCCCAAAGCTTATGTTTGAGGCTTCAGAGGCCGGTGTTGACGTTTCGCAGTTTGAGAGGAGGTTTAATGCGCTCGGCGGTGCAGATGCGCTTGCAGCATTGTTTGAGCTTCCGGTTGATGAGTCTGCACCGCGCACACGCGACTTGCTGAAAAGCTACTCACAGCTTGAGGCTGATGTGCGCACCGCGCTTTCACAGCACATATCATCAATGGGCGCATTTGAGCGGCTCAACAGCCTTTCAACCGAAGTGTCGGTGCTCTTGAAGGATGCGGAGGACATTGGGATTGATGTTTCTGAGTACAAGCGGAAGATTGACGGGCTTAATGTTGAGGAAGCGCTCGGCAGGGCGGCTTCCGGAGAGCTTGGGGAGGATGCCGCGGAAGGTGTCGCTGGGCAGCTGTCGCAAATGAAGGCGGAGCTTGAGCACAAGATACCGGTCGTGCGCTCACTGTATGAGCGTGTGCTCGCGCTGGATGAGAAGCGTGAATCTGCGCAACGGCAGGTTGATGAGTGCTCAAAGGGCGGCCTGCTGCCGTTTGCCGAGCAGGAGGCGCTTTACCTTGTTGATACTGGGCCCATAAAGGAACGGCTTGCACGCATACACCCGGAGGATGCTGAAAGCGTTTCAGCTGAGATAATATCACTTGAGAGGGCGGTTGACGAGGCCGTCCAGGGCCTGCGGAAGAAGCAGGCGGTGCTCAGTGCGTGGCCGTCCTGGCGTGAAAGCGTCCGCTCAATACTGTCAAAGCAGGGCCGCGTCTCACCGGATATGCTCACCACCGTTCCCCCGGAGTGGCGGCCTTGGGTGCTTGAGCGGTTCGTCTCAACGAGTGATGTGCCGGTAGCGCTGCAAGGCGGCGAGCTGGTGCGCCTCAAGGAAATAAAGGGCGTAAGCAAGGCGGACATTACCGAAATAATTGAGGAAATGGTGAGCACGCAGAGAATACTTGGCGGCGCCATATTACGGCGTGACGGCTTGGTGATAAGTGCGGCACTGCCTGGCGGGCGCGATGCATCTTCTGCAGCCGCGCTTGCCGCGCGCGCAATGCAGAAGGCCGAGCAGGCGTCCCAGTCGCTGAGCCGCGGGGAAGTCAACTATGTGCTGTTCAATGCTGAGCAGGGCAAGGTCGTGATAGTGAAGGCCGGCGAGCACACGCTTGTGATGGCGCTGACGAAGCCTGACGAGGACCTTGGCTTTGTGGTGACTGCAATGAAAAAGGCTGCACGCCGCGCGCGAGAGATAATAGACAAGCTCTAGCCCGCCGCACATGCTTAGCCATCTTCGGCGGCGACCCCGAAGAATTTCCTTACGTTTTCGCTTGTTATCTTCTCAACTTGTGCGGCGTCTACCCCCTTGGCTTCAGAAATAATCCCAATTGCCGCCTTAGCCTCAATAGGAGTCTTTCCAACGTACGGGCCGTCAGTCTCAGCTGTTAGGCACTCAATAGGCACAGCACTGATTGTGCGGCCCCTGGCCTTCCCCTTAAGAGGCGGTATTGAGATGAGCCACCCCTTCCGCGCAATCAATTTTGCCTCCTCCTCATTGCCCGAATAAAAGTGGAACTGCACGTTGCCCTTGAATCCGTCAAGCTCTTTTATGCATTCATAAGTGGCGTCGCGTGCGTGCACAACTATGGGCTTGCCAAGCTCCTCAGCCAGCCGTATCTGCCTTTTGAACAGTTTCCTTTGCCAGCCCCTCTTTTCTGGTGTATCGGCCCAATGAAAATCCAACCCAATTTCGCCAATCCCATCAACAAGCCGTGCGTTTCCGCGTGCAAGCTCCTCTACCCCTCCCACGAGCGCCTCGCCTGCCGGGCCCATACACTTCTGCGGGGATACGCCAACAACGCAATAAGTGAATTCCGGCTCAATTTTCTTGAGCTCAAGCGCACTTATGCTGGACTGCAAGTCATACCCGCAGTTGACTATGGCTTCCAGCCCACTGCGTTTCCACCCGGCAATGTCAAGGGCCTTGAAGTCCATAAGGTGGCAATGTGCATCAATCATCATCCAGGTTATGGCAACCCATAATATAAGCCTTTTTGGCGTATGGGCTGCCCAGGCGATGTGCCGCGTACCCGCTGCGTGGGGGGACTGTGCGGGCAGGACCCGCCGCTGCTAACATATAAAATACTTTTTACTTCTAAAACAACCCATGAGCACCACTTTCGGCTCAATGAAGGAGCTTAGGGAAGGAAAATATGTAATGATAGATGGCGAGCCGTGCAGGGTAGTTGAGACAAGCTCATCTGCGCCTGGCAAGCACGGGTCGGCCAAGATGCGCGTTGTGGCAATAGGGATATTTGACTCGCAAAAGAGGGCGCTGTTTGGCCCTGCAGACCAGGATGTTGAGATCCCGATAATAGAGCGCAAGCGCGGCCAGATAATCTCCGTGAGTGGGGATACGGCGCAGATAATGGATATGGCGACGTACGAGAGCTTTGAGATTACAATACCTGACGATATGAAGGGTGAAGCACAGGCCGGCAAGGAAGTTGACTATATGGAGTGGAATGCGCGCAGGATGCTCACGCGCGTCAACAAGTGAGGGTGTTTTGATGAGGCTTGATATAACAAACAAGACGGTTAACCCGCTTTTCAACAGGACCGAGATCACCTTTGAGGTTTCGCAGGATGCCGAGACGCCTTCGCGCGCTTGGGTGATAAAGGAGATTGCCAAGGCAATGAAGTGCGATGAGGGCCTCGTGGTTGTTGACTATGTGAGGCAGCCGTTCGGCATCAAGAAGAGCCACGGCAAGGCAAAGGTCTACAAGTCCGTGCAGGACCTCAAGTATGAGGCTAAGCACCTGCTTGAGCGCGCCAAGAAATCGCTGGGCGCGGGCAAGGAAGAGAAGAAGGAGTAGGTCTAAATGGCAGACAAGAAGAAAAAGCCTCGCATATACAAGAAAGGCAGGGACTGCCCGCGCTGCGGTGCAGGCACACGGCTCGCAGAGCATAAGGATAGGGTTGCCTGCGGCAAGTGCGGTTATTATGAGAAAAAGCCAAAGTAAGGCCAAATCCAGCCGGAACAGGGGTACGCCTTTGGCCGTGCACAGCCCCGCAGTATCCTATTTGGGAGCGGCCTTTTCAAAGTGCCCCTTAGTTTCAGCGCCTTTAGCCCACCTTCGCATAAGGCCCGCAGTCCTCTCGGTGATGCTTGCATCATTCGCAGTGCTGTTTGCGGCCGCATTTTCAATGGTGACCGGCGCGCCGCAATACATTGCAGTGCTCATCCCGTTCACTCCCGCAATGATGCTGCGCACAGCCGGCAAGCGCACGCTTGTGGCATCAACATCAATTTTGCTTGCAGCATCGCTGTATATCCCAGCGTTCTCGCCCATACTCCTCTCCCTTATTATGCTCTTGCTCCCAGCATATTTTGCGCTGGGCAAGCCTGGCTGTGATGATTTGCTGCTCACTCTCGGGTTCAACGGAAGCATTGTGCGTGCAATAGCAGTCGCAGTGCTCTCTCTCATCCCAGCATTCATATTTATGGTACTGTTCTCAATAATTGCACCGCATATGGGCTTAAACGACGGCCAATTAGTTGAGGCAAAAATATCCACACTGCCGCTTTACATACTTGCTTATGCGGTAACACTGGGCCCGCTCTCAGAGGAAATATTCTTCCGTGCGTTCCTCCCAAAATACACTGGGGGCATAATATCAAGCGTGCTGTTCGGCCTTGCGCATTATTCGTACGGCTCATATTTTGAGGTTGCCGGCGCATTCTTGCTCGGGCTTTACCTGTATGCGCTCTACCGCGTCAGCGGAGATATCAAGGCCCCCATAATCGCGCATATGCTTATCAATGCAGCATCCCTCTATGTGATGTTCGGGCCGCTGCCACCAATGCCAAGGATGTGAGGTTATATTATGGATTCACACCACAAGACCGATTTATGCACGCTGGGCATTGAGTCAACCGCACACACGTTTGGGATTGGAGTATGCCGTTCAGGCAAGATTCTTGCAAATGCCTCGCGCACATATTCGCAAAAGTTTGGAGGGATGAAGCCGTCTGATGCCGCCGACCACCACGCACTTGCGGCTGAGGATGTGCTTTGCGAGGCGCTCAGGCACGCCGGCATTACAATGCGTGATGTTGGCCTCATAGGGTATTCAAAAGGGCCTGGCCTCGCCCCTTGCCTCAGGATAGGGCGTGCAGTTGCGGTGCTGTGCTCATCCATCCTTAACGTCCCTATTTTGCCTGTGCACCACAGCTTGGCGCACATTGAGATAGGCAGGCACACGTGTGGGATGGAAGACCCACTAGTAATTTATGTGAGCGGGGGCAACACACAGCTGCTTATCCTCAAGAAGGGCAGGTATTCTGTGCTTGGGGAGACGCTGGACATCGGGCTTGGCAACGCAATTGACACGCTTGCGCGCTCACTCGGCCTGGAGAAGGCGCACGGCGGCGAGATTGAGCGCCTCGCGCGCACAGGCAAGTATTTTGAGCTGCCGTATACAGTCAAGGGGATGGATTTTGCGTTCTCGGGCCTGGTCACCAAGTGCGAACAAGTGTCCCGGGACCATTCACACGAGGATATCGCGCATTCTTTCCAGGAGACTGCGTTTGCGATGCTGTGCGAGGCCGCGGAGCGTGCGCTTATGATCACTCATAAGAAAGAAATCTTGCTTTGCGGCGGAGTTGCCCAGAACACGCGCCTACAGGGGATGGTTGCTGGGATGGCGGAGGAGAACGGCGTGCGGTTTGGATGCCCCGAGCCGCAATATAACAGGGATAACGGTGCGATGATTGCATATACTGCGGGATACTTATACCACAAGTTTGGGCACAAGTATCCGGACACTGATTGCGGCATCCTGCCTCGGTACCGGATAGAAGACTCGCCTGCATAGCTATTCACAGCAGGCGCCTATATTGCCGTGCTTTGTGCAGGCCATATGTACCGCATCACGTAACCCTATTGTTTATATTTTTTGGCGGGGTAGCTCTAAATATGGGCATTAAGGAATTGCTTTCAGGGGCTTCACAGGCCATAATGCCTTTTGCCAAAAAAGTGCCGTTGCACCCAAACGTGCTCACTCTCTTCTCTCTTTTGCTTGCGCTTGCAGCAACCGTATTCATATACAGTGGCAACGTATTGCTCGCAGCCGGCTTTGTGGCGCTGGCATATCTTATGGACGGCGTTGACGGCCTGGTTGCACGCGCACGCAAGCTTGAGACAGCATTCGGCGCATATTTTGATGGGGTTTCAGACCGCATAGTTGACTTTTTCGTGCTGCTCGCAATGATGACACTTGTATGGCCATCGCAGCAGATGGCACATTTTGCAATAATACTGCTTATGGCATTTGGAGTGTTCCTGACTACATTCGCAGTTGCATATGCCGACCACAGGGGCGCCGTGCGCAAAGAGGACCTCAAGAAGATGAAGTGCATCTTTGAGAGGCCGGAACGATGCGTGGCAATCCTGGCCTCACTCGTGGCTTATGCATATGACCCGCAGGTCTCATTCTATATCCTTGCAGTAGCCGCAGCACTTTCAGTGGCTGCATTCCTGCAGAGGTTCGTAAAAGCCGCAGAAATAAATATGGGATACCGATGAAGTACCGCCTTACTTCACCTTGCAGGGGGAGCAACACGTTTGACGCACTCCCAGAGAGGGAAGTGTGCCTCTCACCTGAGAAGATGTGCTCTCTGTTGCGCGGCCTCGGCCTTGAAATAAAGGTTGAGAGCGATGTGATGGCTATCGGGCAAAAGGGGAGCATTGAGGTGGCAATATACAGGCGCGGGAAAGCGATCATAAAAAACGTGAAGGAACGGAAGGAAGCCGATGCGCTCGCACGCAAGATATTTTCAAAAATGGGCTGAAAAAGTATGCTTTGTTAGGCCTTTGCCAGCTGTTCTTTTCTTGCAGTGAGCACAATATAGGCCGCCGCAAGTATAAGCAGCACACCGGCCGCCTGCAGGTATGGCACATAATTGGCTTCTTCTGCGGCAACCTCCTCCTCAGCAGGTGCGGGCTCTTCTGAAACATATTTTGCCATAACCATTGGCGCAGCGCCATCACCCACATCCATGCTTTGCATATTCTCCTTGAGCATATATGACTGCATCAGCACGGGACCTATGAGCAGCAGCACGCCAACCGCAAGCATTATGAATGCCCGAACAGGCACATCTGGCCGGCCGCCAACCAGCGACTCGCCCTTCTCTGTTAGCGCGTAATACTTCCATTTCCTGCCCTCATCTATACGCTTGACAAGGCCGGCTTCCATAAGCTTGTCAAGGTGCTCAAGCACTGTGGGGGTGGACAAGCCCATCTTTTCGGAAAGCATAGTAGGCGTATGCCTGCCTTTTGTGAGCAGCTTCAGCATCTCTATCCTGGTATCCGCTCCTATCGCGCGCAACAGCTCCCTGTCAATCCGCACCTCTGCCATATAACCACTTCATATGCCAGAAAATAAATAAAATAATGAAATTGCCTTATACAACCTTGCCGCCGGCCGGCTCGGAAAGGTAAACTGCGCTCACAGATGCCGATACCTTCACCTGGCCAGGGATTATCATTGTTTCTGCGGACATCGCCTTGTCATACATCGCATAGTTCCTGTAAGGCACGTATGATGCGCCTGCACTCACGCTCTTAACACCGATAATCTTATGGCCGAGTGCAGAAGCGATTGCATTGGCATCAGAGGCGGCATTTCCAACTGCCTGCTTGAGCAGGTCCGCGCGCACCTTGTTCATAGTGCTGTCCTTGAGCGTAAACTGCACCGAGTTGACCCTGTTTGCCCCAGCGGAAACTGCGGCGTCTATTATCTTCCCGGAGTTCTTGACATTCTCGCTCTTTATGTGCAGCGTGTGCGTAGCGGTGTATCCCACTATTGACTGCTCATTCGTATCCTCATCCCACTTGTACCGCGGCGCCACACTAAAGGATGACGTTTTTATGTTTGCCTCCTGGACGCCAGCAGCAAGCAGTGCTGCACGCACCCGTTCCATTATGGCGGCGTTTGCCTCAGCGGCCTCAGTAGCAGTCTTGCCCTCCGTCTCAACACCAAGCTCTATCTCTGCAAGGTCAGGATCAAGCTCAATTTCAGCACTGCCGTAGACCGAAAGCTCGGTACTGTTCAGGGCCGGTGTGGACGTCTCCTGGGTTGAGGCGGTTGTGCACCCGCCCATAATCACGAGCAGGCTCATCACAAACAGCCCAACTACAAGCGCACTCATTATCTTGTTCATCAAATCACCTGCTATGAATTGGGGGGCTACATATATATATCACAGCCAAATGGCTAGGCGAGGGCCTAACTTTTGCATAAGTAACCCGGATACATACACTCCACCTGAAGACCGGCAGCCAAACGTTCACCCCTTGCTTGCAAGAACCTGCCGACTGCACCTACTTTTATTACTCCCAAGGCAAAATCTAATGAAGTATAATCCTTGAATGCTTGTGTTCACCTCATTTTAGTATAGATAAGGCTTGAAGTATCTTAGCATTTGCTTGCCTAACTTGCATATGCCTATTACGCTAAAAAAGGCGGCACCTTTAACATATGAAAGAGCGCCTCGGCCGGGATCGAGCAATGCCCTGCATTGCGAGAGTCGGCGAGAAGCGAACTAAGTGAGCGCCTCGGCCGGGATCGAACCCGGGTCGCAGCCGTGACAGGGCTGAATGCTAACCGTTACACCACCGAAGCACGCCTCTTATTAAGGCAAAATAGATTTTAAAGGCTTTTCAAGAGAGGGTGCAAATAATAAGGCGTGGCACATCTTCACTGGCCACATATCATTGGCTGCCTCGCCCCTTTGCCCCTATATTTCACCGGTGTATTTCTTGTAAAGGATGAGCAGCACTATGCCCGCAATCACAATCCCCGCTATAATCGCCATCATATCTATGTTGTGCGTTCTCTCAATAGGCTGTGAGGGAACTTCTGCCTCCTCGCCTGCGGGCTCGCCCGAGGTCTCATTTTTGGCTTGGCTTTCACCTTTCTTGAAGCCGATTGTATTTGTGTAGCTGGCCGCATTGTTTTGCGCATCAAGCGCCTCAATCTCATAGCTTATTGCCTTGTCGTACTCCAAAGGTATTGTTGCCTGGTAAGTGCTGAGCGCAACTGGGTACATCGGCACAGAGGACCACCCCTGGCCACCTATATTATACCTAAGGCGTGCTGGCTCGCTTGGGCTTAAGCCGCTGGCGTGCTCGCCAGGGTCTGTTATTACTGCAGTCACAACCACCAAATTTTGCCTGCCGTCCGCCTTCTCGCTCACGCCACGTATAACAGGCGCAGTCTTGTCAACAACCACGTCCATATCCACATTATTGCTGAGCGGGAGCGTATACTTCCTAAACCCGTTAGCGTACCTGACAAGGACCTCAACCGAATCCTTCGTTATGCCCCTAAATGACACATAGCCGTTTTCATCAGTGTGCTGCAGCAGCCCATCAAGCAGCACATCACTGTCAACCGCTGCACCGGTGTCATCTATGACCCTGAGGCGCACATCATACCTATAAAACAGCGGTGTGAAGTTGGCATCCGCCCCTGAAACTTTAACCTTGCCGGTGCGCACCATACCCGCATACGAGACGTTTATGTCATATGTGCGGCCGTTGAGCGAGCTTATCCACGCAATGCCATCCTTATCTGTTGTGAGCTCCTGCCCAGCAGCAACTACACGCGCGCCCTCAACCGGCTTGCCGTCCTGGTCGCGTGCATATATGTAAATGCGGTAGGCATCAAACTGGAACATCCTGAGATGCGGGAAATTGTCGTGGCATTTTGGCCCCTCGCGGTTACAGTCAATCCTTATGGTCTGCACTACCCCGCTATAGTTGGCACGCAAATAGTATGACCTTAGCTCATATTTGTCTTTCCAGTAAGTATCGTTCGCATTTACCTTTATGAGCTCGTCCTGCCCAGAGTCTACCTGGTTGTATATGGTGTGCACAACCTTGCCGCTCTCGTTTGTGTAAAGCGTTGACTTGCCATCCAGCGCATCGGCGTTTGGCAGCGACGTATAAAATATTGAACTTTGGTACAGCGCAGTGACCGCAGCGCCCTTTATGGGCCTATAATTGCC